>CAYWSV010000173.1:0-7150 GCA_964460155.1 uncultured Oligoflexia bacterium
TAGTCCAGCAACATGCTGAGTTTAGGGAAAAAAATGCCTATATGTAGAAAATTTGAGGATGGAATTAACGGCGAACGGCGCGGTCGATTTCCCGTTTGGCGTCCTTTTCCTTTTGGGATTGGCGTTTGTCGTGACCCGCCTTTCCTTTCGCGAGTGCGAGTTCAACTTTAACCCGATTCTCATCGTTGAAGTACATTTCCAAAGGAATAAGGGTATAGCCTTTTTGCCGTGTCGCTTCGTCAAGTTTCTTGATTTCATTCCTGTTCAGCAGCAGTCGCCTGTCGCGCCGCTCAGCATGATTCAGATATGAAGCCTGCTTGAGAGATGGAATTGTCAGGTTCATGAGCCAGGCCTGTCCGTCGCGGATCATTGCATAACTCTCTGCAAGACTTGGTGAGGCGTCGCGCAGGGTTTTGACTTCCGATCCGCGCAGAGCAATTCCCGCCTCGATTTTGTCTTCGATCGTGTACTCATGAAATGCGCGTCTGTTTTTTGAAATCGACTTCATGTGTGTGGCCCTGCTGTGCGGCTTGTGGCAAACTCAAGTCTTTAAAGGGATATTGTTTTTCAGACTCGAGGGCAAGCAGGATGCTGTTGGACGAATCAACGTTATTTGGGGCGTTTGCATTATTTCTGTTTGCAATGGGCGCTTGTATCGGCAGTTTTTTGAACGTTGTTGCGTATAGATTGCCGCTGGGAATCTCGGTCGTTCGTCCACCATCCCACTGTACCGCCTGCAAAACACCTATTCCCGTGCACGGACTTGTCCCAATTATCGGTTATTTTCTTGTTAAACGCCGCTGTGCGGCTTGTGGTGCTCCGGTGTCATGGCATTACTCTTTGGTTGAATTGATTGCGGCCGTGGGTACCGTTTATTTGTTCTTTTCGACCATGACACCTATGCAATTCATCGGTGCAATTTGGGCCGATAGTCCGCATGCCACGCAGATTGGTACGATGCGTTTTCAACCGATTGTAGAGGTGCTGACCCGTCTCTTTCTTTTTTACACGGCTATCCCCCTCACGCTCATTGACTTGCGCTGGCGCATTCTTCCAGATGTCATAACGCTGAATGGAACGCTGGTAGCCTTGCTTCTGGGAGCAGCAAATGTGGCTCTCGGCTGGCAGGGAGCTTTGATAGGCGCACTTGCGGGCTGTGGTTTGCTTTTTTTTGTGGCCAAAACCTATGAGATTCTTCGTGGACGAGAGGGGCTCGGCATGGGGGATGTTAAGTATATGGCTTTGATTGGCGCTGTGGTGGGCTGGCAGGGAGTCTTGATTGTCCTTGGACTGGCGAGCATACTCGGCAGCCTTGTCGGCATCGGAGTTGGAGTTGCAAAGAAAGAAGGGTTGCAGACGGCTCTGCCGTTTGGTCCGTTTCTGGCATTCGCGGCTCTCGTTGTGTGCCTTTGGCAACCCTACATCCTCAGATTGTTTTTTGAGGAGTTTTGAGCGGTCGAATTGGAATGAGCACACAGACTCTGGACCACTTGCTGAAATCTTTAAATCCCGAACAACGCAGTGCTGTTGAAACTTTGAGTGGCCCATTGCTCGTGCTGGCTGGGGCAGGAACCGGAAAAACGAAAGTTATTACAAGCCGGATTGCCAATCTCATTGCTCATGGAGTTCGCCCGGAACAAATTGTAGCCGTGAGCTTCACAAACAAAGCGGCGCGGGAAATGGGTGAACGTCTTGCTCATATTGTTGGCAAACAGACACAGAAACGATCGATTCTTTCAACCTTTCATTCGTTCTGTTTGAGGATATTGCGAGAGTTCCCGCAGCAGGCAGGCTTGAGGTCTGGTTTTTCGATTGCCGACGAGGGAACAAGCAGAGACCTGCTCAAGGAAACTCTTCTTGAGCACAAGCTTCAAGACATTATTTCGCTTTCAAAGGCTTCTGAGATTATTGGAAACCTCAAAGATGAACTTGTGGTTCCCAATGAACTTTCGAAGGTCACTCACCTCGTAAATCGTTTGCTGATTCAGAAGCTCTTTCAGGATTACGAACGCAGGTTGCGATTGTACAACCTGGTGGACTTTAACGATATCGTCTACCGAACGGTGCTCATGATGAGAGCCCATCCGGAAGTGCGTGACCTGTTGTGTGACAGGTACCGTCATTTCTTGGTGGATGAGTTTCAAGACACCAGCAATGCTCAATTCGAACTTGTTCGACTGTTAGGTGAAAAACACCGCAATGTCTGTGTGGTGGGTGATGATGATCAGAGTATCTATGCTTGGCGCGGTGCAAAACCTCAGGTGCTTTTTGATTTTTTGAATGTCTTTCCTGAAACCAAGCGAGTGACCCTTGAGCAAAACTACCGCTGCAGCAGTCAGATTCTTGCAGTCGCAAATTCGGTCATTGCCACCAACGCTGGACGTTTGGGTAAGACGCTCTGGAGCCGTAAAGACGAACGTGTGCCTGTGCGGTTACACACAGCCGAGAATGAACGCGACGAAGCCTTGTTTGTTGCCGATCAGGTCCAGAGAATTCACCGGACGGAATCTCTTCCATGGAATGGCTTCACCATTCTTGTACGCAGTAATGCTCAAACAGACATTATTGAGCAGGTGTTTATTGAACGTAAAATTCCCTATCATGTTCATGGTGGGAGTGAGTTTTTCGATAAAAAAGAGGTTCGAGATCTGCTCTCGTACCTGAAATTCGCTAACAATCCTTTTGACATTAATTCACTTTTCCGCGTGATTAACGTTCCCGCTCGTGGCATTGGGTTACGGACTTTGGAAACATTGCGTGACGGCTATGAAAAGGCTCATGCACAGCAGTCCTCTTTGAGCTTCCTCGGATATTTAGAATCGGTCCGCTCGGAGATGCCCGCAGTGGGCAATTTTCTCGAACTTTTTATTCCCATTTTTCAAAAATTCAGAGCGGCACAACGTCCAGCAGATGTGGCACAGTCGCTTCGGGATTGCTTCGAACACTTGGGTTTGAAGAAGGATGTTTTGACGACCTCAAAGAGCATGCAAATTGCCAATTGGAGAATCAATCTCGTTGAGAAATTGCTCACGGTGATTGAGAAACTCGAAATTGAGTCATTCTCTCTTGGAGAAATGGTCGATGCACTCCATCTTGATGATTCGGGATTTTCGTCTCGCAAAGAGGTGGGCGACAGAGTTCAGATTATGACTATACACGCATCCAAGGGACTTGAATTTCCATGCGTATTTTTGATTGGGGTTGAGGAAAAAAGATTGCCTCACGAGCGGAGCATGGAGACGCCCGAGGGTGTGGAAGAAGAGCGCCGTCTTTTTTACGTCGCTCTGACGCGCGCGCAGAAATATTTATTTCTGAGTCACTGTGGTTTTAGGTCGCGCGGACATCGTTCGGCACGTGGTGCAGACATCGAACCGTCTCGATTTTTATCCGAGGTTCCTGCACAAAGTTTGGTGCTCAGTGAGACTGACCCTAACACCGAAGAGGCACAACGTCTGGAGGCAGCTCAGCGTCTTTTTGAGATGTTTAGATAAGCAACCTTTCTCGTGGTGGGGTCGGCAGTGCGTCAGGTGCTGAAGCTTATCCTTTGGAGCACATTATTGCTCATCATGGGCATGGGTTTTGCAGGTTTGATGGTGTGGTGTGCAACAGCCCGCACCGAAGACTTTTATGCGCGTGCAGCCTTCAGGTCTGATTCTTTGTTGAGTCTCTGGATTCGGCCTTTAAAAAAGAGCACCGGCAGCCATTGGGGTGAATTTGTTCAGGCTGATATGTCTGTCTGGCTCAACCCCAGCCGAACGGAAAAAGCTTTTTCGAATTTTGACGATTGGTATCAGGAGTATTCCCTTCTCAAAGAAGAAGCCTATGAATACGATGAGGGCGAAACTCGGATCTTGCCGTCATTTCCTTTGTATCCTGAGCCGGACGTTGATGAGTCTTTGGAGTTTGCTGAAGAAGATGCATATGACGCGAGCTTGGCAACACTCATTGATGACCTTTGGACGTCGGGCTTTTTGAGCCTTTCGGGTTCGCTGCACCTTGATGTTCCGTTGTGGGCAAAGCCCTTCGCCGGCCTTTCGGTTGTGTCTACGCAGATGGGTTTGTCGTCTGCATTTTTGGAGACCTTCGCCGATCGTTTTTCGCTCCGCGCAGATGGTGCTGATCTGCCCAGTTGGATTGCTGAAATTCCGTTTTCGGAAGTCGAAGGTCGTGCTTCTCCTGTGCGTGAAATTGTCTTGGATGTGGGCGGTCGGGAGGTCGGCGAATTGTTTGCGCGGCTTTGTGATCTTGGAAATCTGGCCGAAGAATATTGTGCTTCAGATGATATGGATTCTAATCCACTGAGTCCGTTGCTCATGGCCAGTGAAGGATTTCATGTTCAATTGAAACTCTATTGGTCGTTACGTGGACAGCATTTTGTTTGGTCGAACAGCAGAGACTGTCTCGACAGTTTGCTGTCCCAGCCAGTTGTGCGCACTTTTCAATGCAGTGAACTGCGTTCTGAAGAAAATGAGGTGAGCCAAACTGATTTCGTCCAGCTGATGAATTTCAAGAATGCACTCATTAGCCGTGATAACCGTACAGCGGGTGTCTGGCTCAATCAGCACATTTTGAAAAATGCGGTGCACAGTGTGTTTTCGGTGTTGCAAAATAAGGACATTCGGGGCGCAGAGTTGCTTCGAGACTTTCTCAATCAACCCGCGGGTGAAAGTTTTTTACAAAATATTGATTTGACGTTGGTTGAGTGGGCACACCGTTGGCCTTTGTGGAGTACTGAGCTCGAACATTCAGGCACTGACACGGGCCGGCTCCTGATTCATGCCCGTCGCCGCCTACGTGTGGGTGAACACGAGACTCCACAAACACAGGCCGTTGCTCGTCATTTTACATTTTTGCATTCTCTTATGAGTGCGTGGTTGGGCTTACCGAGCTCGACATCAAGACTGACGCAGTCTAAACCATGGGAAAAGGTCGACAGCTTTTGGCGGACGGAATCGGTTTATCGTCTGGGATGGAGTGAGCAGGAATGAAGTTAATTGCCCTCGAGGGAAACACGCAGAAGTTGGATGGCGGAGCAATGTACGGGAATGCACCCCGCCCGATGTGGGAGAAATGGTCACCTCCCGATGAATTAAACCGCATCTCGCTGGCCTGCAGAAGCTTATTGGTGATCACCGATACAGGGCGCAAAATATTGTTTGAAGCTGGTATAGGTGCTTTTTTTGAACCTAAGCTGAAAGAGCGGTTTGGGGTTGTTGAGAGCGAGCATAGGCTATTGGAAAGCCTGTCTGCCGTGGGACTGACTCCAGACGATATTGATGATGTTGTGTTGTCGCATCTTCATTTCGATCACGCAGGCGGACTCTTGAGTCGCTATGGTGACGGTCCACTGCGTATCGTTTTTAGTCGTGCCCGATTTCATGTGTCGCGCAAAAATTGGGAGCGTTCAAATTCACCACATCCACGTGATAAAGCCTCTTTTGTTCCGGAGCTGAACCGGTTGTTAACTGAAAGTGGGCGACTTGTGTTGGTTGATAGCCTGCAGATACAATTTTTCTTTCTCCTAAATCACTCCTAAATCTCTTCAATGCCATAATTGGCAAGAAAGACACTCCCATGACCCACAAGTGGTGTCTGTCAGATGAAATTAATTGATCCAACTTGGGGTTTATGCACTCCATGTAAGGTTGAATTCCTTATCATCTTTGCTTGTTATCATACAAATTCCAGTCCCAAAACAAGAGTTTTGATAAGGGGAGTATAAAATTACCTTTGCTCATGCATAGGTTCACTCAGGACTCAAGGTCAAGTGCAATGGAACATCAGGTACTTCAAGTCACCCAATTGATTTTTTTGATTGGCAACAATGTCTGACATCAATTTCAGAGGATTGCACTGGATTCCTTATTAATGGAGCAACCAATTCAAGATGCACGATTGAACATCAGCCCCACCAACATGGGAGCAATATACGGCACAACCCATTTTGAAAAACTTGATCACAAGACAGCCCTTGAAATTGCAATGGCAAAAGGACCCTTTGTGACAAGGACTAGATCCTCACATTCAAGCCCACAAACATGAAAATGAGTCTAGGAGTATGATTCTGTCTAAGGGCATAGGATTGCAACACTTTGCCAAATCCCAGAAATGCATCAAAATGACATGGAGTCAAAATTCTTTCAACTCCAAGCATGGGGGTACATCCAGAGTCAATAAAATGACTACTGGTCAATTCTCTGGCTGGGAGGGTTCCTATTTTATGGGCCTTCTCTCAGAATTCTTGTGAATTTCTGATCACTTGTGATCATTGCACAAATTTGTCCTGTTTCCACAAGGAAAACATGCAACTGCTCAAATTTCTTACAAATGTCTTGATAAAAATAGAGAAAAGGCCTTTTTCTCATTCTGCCACCCTTTTGTATCTGCAAGTCTAGGAGCTGCACAAGAAAGAGAATACAGCAAAAATGAAGGTCATGAGGCTTTGCATCAAACAGCACCTCTCCTGGTCCAAGCTAATAAGAATTTAAAGCTTAAAAATAGAAACTAATTAAAATATTATTTCAAGGTCTCCGTTCTAAGATTTTTCAAAGTGAAAAAATTCGGCACCAAAATTCAAAATCAAATTTTAACATTCAATTTTTTGATACCCCACATACTTCAGATTTAGCATAAAATCTAGAGGCAAAAACAAGAAGGACTAAAATGCCAAACTGGCATCCAGCATAGTCTTCTCAGGAAAGCATACACTTTCCCAGTGCTGAGAGAAAGACTCTTGTGCTAGTACAGCACTACACAAGCAGGTATCAGAATGAGACTGAAAATCAGACCTTGTTGGGTTCTGAACCCCTGATAAGTTGTTGCTACAGTAACATTGGAATCAAAAAGGACATTTCTCCTAGATATTCTTCATGTTCAAAAAATTGAAACTTTTGTATGCTCTACCTAAACAACCAGGCAGATGTTAAAGTCTTGACATACATTGATGGTGTGCTTCCTACAATAAAAGGAAGGGCAAAGTTGCATTTTTTCTCTCCAAAAAAGCAATGAGATCCTATAACATACAGATTTTATGAGTTCAATAACTCAGGTAGACTGTGTCAGTGTGTGAGTCCAAAGACCTCAGGTAGACTGTGTCAGTGTATGACCTCAGTCTTGATCACCATCACAATAGAGTCAAAAATTGTCCTAG
>CAYWSV010000174.1:0-7150 GCA_964460155.1 uncultured Oligoflexia bacterium
CTCGGCCATGCTGAGCTCGCCCATGTGTTGGAGCATCATGACGGCTGAAAGAAGAAGTGCAGTAGGATTGGCTTTTCCTTGACCCGCAATGTCGGGTGCTGAGCCATGAACGGCTTCGAACACTGCTCCGTTGTGGCCAATGTTGGCGCCCGGAGCGACACCTAAGCCTCCGACCAGTCCTGCGCACAAGTCCGACACGATATCACCGTAAAGGTTTGGCAAAACCAAAACGTCGAATTCCTCGGGACGCGTGACCAACTGCATGCACAGGTTATCCACAATAATGCTGTCGAACTGAATGTCCGGAAAGTCTTTGGCGACAGCTTCATGTGCTCTCAAAAAGAGGCCATCTGAAAGTTTGTGAATGTTCGCTTTGTGCACGCAAGTCACGCGCTTTCTTTTGAGCTTGCGGGCCATGTCGAAAGCATAACGAGCGACACGTTCGCTGCCTTCCCACGTAATAATTTTAAGGCACTGAGCAACGTTTGGAGCGACCATGTGCTCCACGCCTGCATATGTGTCTTCGGTATTCTCGCGAACAATAATCATGTTCACGTTATCGAATCTTGTCTTGTATCCTGGAAGACTCTTGGCGGGACGGACGTTGGCGTAGAGATCCAGACGCTTACGCAGTGTCACGTTTGCGCTCTGATGACCGCCGCCTGTAGGTGTAGTGGTTGGCCCTTTGAGAGCGATTTTGTTCTTTGCAATCGAGTCGATTGTCGCATCGGGCATCACGCCACGACCCGCAAGTGCACTCGCTTCGCCGCCTTCTTGCGTGTCCCAGTTCACCTGAAGTCCTGCGGCCGTCAGAATGCGGGTCACCGCTTCGCTAATTTCGGGGCCGATGCCGTCGCCGGGAATCAGCGTTAGAGTTCTCTTCATTGTCATTGTGGTCTGCTCCTTTGAAAGGCCGAAAAAACCTCTTCCGCGCGCCTTAAAGCACTTCGGATTGTGCCTTGGCAAGAGACGCCCAGTCGCCGTCGCCCCAAGCGTATCCGAGGCAGTCCAGCAAACCGACGTATAAGCTAAAATCCTCAATATCTTGCGCGTTTTCAACAGAGGTGTCTGGTTCCACGACGGTCAGAAATGTTTTCATCCCTTCATCCGTCAACAAAGCGGCGACCAGAAGCGGCAAATGCCCAATTGCGCTGCGACCAAAAATGCTGCGTTCCGCGTGACGCAGCTCCTCGAGCGAGGAGTGTCCCCGTTCACTGATGTCGGCATATGAGCCATGAGGCTTCTTCATCAGGCAGAGCTCGGGTGACTCGAGGCTGTGATAAAAGTCACAGATCTGCGGACGAATCGAAAAGACTCCGCAATGTCCTCCCAGAGGTCCGGTTTCGGGAGTTGAGACGAACAGTGGACACGGTAATTTTTCCCGCAAAAAGAGTCGCTGCTGAGTGTCGGTCATCGGGAGTGAGCTTTGCCGCACCGACCACTCCAGATAGCGGCGTGCATAGGGCATGAATTTCGAGTGCAGGTCGGCGAGCGAATGACCTTCGGCAAGGAGGCGTGCGAGCAGAACAAATGCTTCGCCTGCGGTCGCTGGTATAATGGGAAAGTGACAGCAGGCGCCACAGCCCTTTGTACACGTAATTTTGGGACTTTCTGGCTGTTGGGCGTGGGCCTCGAGCATGCGGTTGCGTTCCCGAGTCCATCTTTCATGGACGTCATCCACAACCGGTAGTAGACGTTCCAAGGCTTCAACGAATTTCATTTTTCTATTCCTAAGTCAGGGTGAGTCAATGCGTTGGAATACAACGACCCGGTTTCCAATCGAGGTGCAGTTTGAGGACATCGATGGCGGCGGTGTCGTACATCATCCCAATTATCTCAAATATCTTGAACGGGCACGATGTCAGGCTATGAGAGAAATTGGCGTTCCCTTCGAAGACTGTCTGAGGCGTGGAATTGCCTTTGTGGTTGCCGAGGTGCACTCAAAATATCTGCTGCCCCTTCAACTCGGTGCGCAAGTCGTGGTTGAGACACGTTTGGTTGCGGCTCGAAAAAGCAGTCTGAAGGTCTTCCAGAAGATTGTCAGTGCGCAACGGCCAATAGAACCGACATTGACACAGCCCGACTTTTTGAAGTCCGACAAACAGACCTATTTTATTGCTCAATTACGCCTTGTCGCGGTGGATTTAAAGACAGGAAAAGCCATCAGTGTTCCTGATGATCTGCGCGTTGCGGGGGCTGTTCCGGCTGCCGATGTTCTTGCGCATGAGCCTGCGTGGTCAGATGTTCGGCTTTTGCCGTTCACCGAAATCTAACGACACATTGTGAGTCAAAAGGGACGAAGAGCTCATGGGCAATAAAACACGCATCGTCGGTCTTGCCAGCGGTCTGGTGTTTGCGCTTGCGCTTTTTGTTGTCGGAACGTGGCTCGAGACGCGCATATTTGACGGTCTGACCGCAATTTTACAAAATCAATCGTTTCTGTCGGTCATCCTGTTTTTTAGCGTCGTGAATCTGAATGCCCTTATGGCTTTTCTGCTCATTTTTCTGAGTTTCAGAAATGCCGTAAAGCTTGTTGTTGAACGCCAACGGGCTGTTTTCGGAAGCTCTCTTAGAACACGATTGGTCACGCTGTTTCTTTTCTTCTCGCTCCTGCCAACTCTCATCCTCCTTTACATATCAACCAAGTTTGTTAATGCGCATTTCGAGCGATGGCTTCCGCCCAGTGTCGAACAAACGGCTCAACTCAGTCGGAAGAGCGAGAGTGAGTATCGCGAAAAATTGCTGGCTGTTCTCGATAAAGCGGGTAATTCGCTCGCGCAAAATCAAATAGCAGATTTCATATTTTCAGCTGACAACCCACAAATTGAGCCATTTTTCATACGCGAAAAATACGTGCCTCTCATTCCAAAAATAAGAACTGTTCTGATTAAAAATCAGAAGCTAATTACAGGACCGTCGAAATGGGTTCCCCTCGACGACTCGCGCTATATAGCTGCTGTTCGGAATGGCGATAAGTATCTGGGACTCGTCTCCCCTCCAACAATTCATACTCAATGGCAATTACTGACCATAGAGCTGACTCAGGCACAGCCGGGAGTCGAACTCGTGCGGCTGAGTTATTATATTTTGCTTGGCACGATCACGGTACTGCTGATCTTTTCTGCTTTGTGGTTGGGTGTGACCATCGCTCGAGAACTCACGGGTCCTCTGCAGTCGCTGGCTTTAGCGACTGAACTCGTGGCCTCGGGAAATTATGAAGTAAAAATAGATGATGTTGTGTCAGATGATGAAATTGGACAGTTGGCGCGCAGTTTCAGAGCCATGGTGTTCGACTTACGCGACGCAAATCAGCGTGCGCGAGCAACGGCTCATGAGCTTGAGCTTAAGGCTGCGCAGCTGAGCGAGAAAACCGAATACTATGCGTCCGTTTTGCAAGAGGTACAGGCATCCGTTCTTGCGGTGGACGAGGAACTTCGACTTGAGGCATGCAATCCGGCTGCAGAAATCCTGTTTTTGTTGAATGAGGCCGCGGGGCGTGGGCGTTTTCTTGGTGATTTGTTGCCGCGCGATTTCTATTTGAATTGGCTCAGACCTTTGCTTCTGCCGCTGGTGGATCAGGGTCAAAAACGCGTTGTGGGCGAGTTTTCTGGTCGTATCTATGCGCGGGATTGTCAGCTGGTCGTAACTGCACACGCACTTGTTAAGCCCAACGGACAAAAGGGTTTTTTGATTATTAGTGAAGACGTCACCGACATTGCGCGTGCACAGCGGTTAGCCGCATGGCGTGAGGTGGCAAGAAAGGTTGCTCACGAAATAAAGAATCCTCTGACTCCTATTCTGTTGGGGGCTCAGCGTCTCGAGCGGCGAATTCTCGGTAAAATGCAAGGTGAAGAACACGAGGTCATGCGCGAGTCACTGCGTGTTATTGTGCAATCTTCGAACACCATCAGACAGCTGGTCGACGAATTCGTGTCGGTTGCGCGTATGCCGGGACCTCGCTTGCGTGCAGGAAATATTTTGGAAACTCTTCAGCTGACTGTGGCTGGTTTCTCGGAAAATCAGGAACACGTTTTCGTCAGTCTTCAGTATTGGGACAGCAACAAAGATTCGTTTCAGACGCTTCAATCGAATGAGCCTCTCCCTGTTGTCGTGCTCAAGTATGATCCTGAGCAAATCACTCGCGCTTTTATGAATCTCATCGCAAACGCAATATCTGCCTCGGCTGATGCTGAGGGTGAAAAGCGTGTCGTTGTGAGAGTCAAAGGGCCTGCAGTCAATCAACCGGAAGTCGAGTTTTCGGTTGTGGACTGGGGGCATGGTGTGCCCGAAGCTGTGCGTGAACGCATTTTTGAACCGTATTTCAGTACAAAACGCACCGGGACAGGATTGGGCTTGGTGATTGTTCAGCAAATCGTGCATGAGCACGGTGGACGCTTGTGGGTGTCTCCAAATGAACCGCGTGGTACAGTTTTTTCTATCTCGCTTCCGGTTTGAGATAAAAACAGGGAGAGGCAATTGAATACACAAGGTGGCGATCAGCTTCAGGGCTACACCGGAAAAATTCTCATTATCGATGACGAGCGTGAGATTTGCGCGACTATAGCCGATATTCTGCGGGACGAAGGACACAAAGTCAGTGTTGCACATGATGGTCAAAGCGGATTGCGATTGCTCAGCCGCGAAATGCCGGAAGTGTGTCTTTTAGATGTTTGGCTGCCCGATATTGATGGTCTTGCTGTGCTTGAGAAAATTCGTGCTCAGGGCTCTGATGTCAGTGTAGTCATGCTTTCGGGTCATGCGAATATTGAAACCGCAGTGAAGTCCACGCGCCTTGGGGCAGTTGATTTCCTCGAAAAACCGCTCAGCCTCGATAAATTGTTGATGAGCGTTGAAAACGCTCTTCGTATTCGCTCGCTCAAAACTGAAAATGCAAACCTGCGCATGCGCATGGAAAAGCGCTACCGTTTGATTGGTGAATCAAAGGTGATGCTTCAGGTGCGTGAGACGATTGATGTCGTTGCAGGTAAAAATACAACGGTCTTGATTACCGGTGAAAATGGTACGGGCAAAGAGAACGTTGCACGTCAAATTCACGAACGCAGTCTGCGCGCCCGAAAGCCTTTTGTTGCAATTAACTGTGCAGCGATCCCTGAAGATCTCATTGAGTCTGAATTATTTGGATTCGAGAAGGGTTCATTTACCGGAGCTTTCCAAAGCAAACGTGGAAAATTTGAACAGGCCAATGGTGGCACGATTTTTCTCGATGAAATTGGTGATATGTCACTCAAGGTTCAGAGCAAGGTGCTCCGTGTCCTTCAGGAACAGCGGTTTGAGCGTTTGGGCGGCGACGATAGTCTTGATGTTGATGTGCGTGTGATCGCTGCAACCAACCGCGACTTGAAAGAGTTTGTTCAAAAATTTGCAAGAGTCTATTCGTAAGGGCGAGTTTCGCGAAGACCTTTTTTATCGCTTAAACGTAATTCCAATTGAGCTTCCACCGTTACGTGAGCGAGGTGCCGATATTCTCGCCTTGGCAAATTACTACATTTCCTTTTACAGCGCCGAAGAGGGTGTTGCATCGAAGAGATTTTCACCAGCTTCCGAACGCTGTGTGCTCTCATCTAATTGGCCCGGAAATATCCGCGAGCTTAAGAATATTATGGAGCGCCTGAGCATCATGGTGCGCGACGAGCTGATAGAGGAGGATCATGTGCCCGAGGCTTTGTCGGGGCGTGCTGCAGGTGGGCTCAGAGTATACTCAGCAGCTTCGGATGTAGAAAATTTTCGCGATGCACGTGCTGAGTTCGAGAGACTTTTCATTCTGCAGAAACTTAAAGACAACGAATTCAATATTTCTCGCACTGCCGAGCGGATTGGGCTTGAACGCAGTCATTTGTATCGCAAACTCAAGACCTACGGTATTGAGACGGATGTTGATAAGCGACAAGATGGCGGAGATGAAACATGATTAAAGCGATTATAAAATCTCTTGTTTTGTTCGCGCTGTGTGCCGGATTTTTGTTTCTCATGCAGAAGCTCGAGTTGTTGCGTGTGTCTGACATTCTCAGTGCCTTCAACAAGCGTCCATCTATCTTAGTTTTCTTGGCATTGGTTCAGGTTTTCGCCGTTTTTGTGATGATGATTCGCTATGCTTTGCTGCTCAAAGTGTTGGGAATTAAGGCACCTCTGAAACAGGTCAGTTCTGCAACTTTCGTCAGTACTGCGGTGGGTCAATGGGCTCCGGGATCTTTGGCTGTCGTTGAAGTTTTGCGTGTGGGGTTAATGATTGGCAGTCAATCGACTCAGAGCGATTCTTCAAAGAGCGCATCTGAGACTGTTGGTATCAAAGCGCGTCTTGCGATTGCTTCATTCGCTGATCGGTTGATTGGATTTTTGGGCATTCTGTTTGTGGGTTTTGTTTTTTCCCTTGTCCTTTTTGTAAAGACTGCTCAGTCGGGTCCTTCGGCCGTGGGATTGAATGGCGTTGGATTTCTTTTGCTCAGCTCGGGGTTGGGCACGTGCGCACTGATATCGATGCCTTTTCTGGTCAGATCGAAGCTGCTGCGACGTCTTGAACATCGTCTGCGCATTCATGGGCCCAGATCGCAGTCGTTTTTGGCACGGTCTTGGAACACCTTTCTTCGTCATTTTGAGACCTTCAGGCACAATATCGACGCCGGCAGTCGTCATCCTTTGCGGCTTGTGGGTCCGCTCTTACTCAGCATGTTGAGTCTCCTTCTGAGCAGTCTTTCCCTGTATCTTGCGGCTCAAGCTATTGGTGAGTCCCTCGACTTTTTTCAGATCGTGAGCGCTTTTCCTTTGATCGCTTTATCTGGCCTTTTGCCCCTCGGGTTTGCAGGAATTGGCGGTTATCAGCTGATTATGGCGACAATCTTTGGACTTTTTGCAGTGTCTCCTTCCGTCGTTGCGTCGTCCGGAGTTCTACAAAGCGCCGTCGCACTTGTGGTTAATACCGTTATTGGGCTGCTTTTTGCGAGGGTTTGTTCTCAGCAAATCAAGTCTATTCTCAACCGCACGCCAGTCCCACAATCTCTATGAGCAACAAGGCTTGAAGTCGGGGGGGTGCTGGGCTATGACGGCCCCAAACGGGGAGAACCGGGCTGCAGCGCAACGCATGTTAAAGTGCGAGTGAGGAAAGTCCGGACTTCATAGAGCAGGGTGCTGGTTA
>CAYWSV010000175.1:0-7093 GCA_964460155.1 uncultured Oligoflexia bacterium
GCCGAGATGATTGCAGCCATTTCGCGGCGTGTGCGTGTGCTGACCTGTTCGCGATTAGTGTTGCCCTTGGTAAAACGAAAGATTCCCTTTTTCATATCAAAACCACGGGGAGTCCCCTCGGGCATTGTTTCGTCGTCGAATTCATTTGCAAACGCTTTTTGAATAGAGATTTCGACTTTTTTGGCCTTGGACTTGTCGAGGTTGGCCATGGCGTACAACACCACGAAGAGCGCAAACAGAAGGGTCATCATGTCGGCAAAGGCCACAAGCCAACGTTCGTGGTTTTCGAATTCCGGACATTTCTGTTTCTTTGCCATTGAGCTGCCTTTCAGTCGATTCCGGAATCAAACAGCGTTCGTATTCTGAGGCACCCCATCAGGGTGTGTTTCAGTGACCGCCGTGCATTCCGCGCAGACGTTCAGCCAAGACTTTCGGGCTGTGGCTTTGTGCAATTCCAAGCACGCCAATCATGGCCATTTCGCGGGCAATTTTTTTGTGGTGGCACATGCGCTTGATCTTTTTTCCACAAGGAAGTGCAAACAAGTTGGCGATAGCCACACCGTAAATAGTTGCAATGAAGGCCGTTGCAATTCCAGGACCAATCGCGTCCGGGTTACTCAAGTTGGCCATCACCACCATGAGTCCCAAAACGGCGCCAATGATTCCCACCGTTGGAGAGAAGGCTCCGGCATCTTCCCAGAATTTTGCGGCGATTTCCTCTTCTTCATAAAGCAGCGCGATTTCGCCTTCGAGGACTTCCTGAATCACATGAGGCTCGGTGTTATCCACGAGCATCTGAATGCCCTTAGCTAGAAAAGGGTCGGGGAGGTTTGCGACTTCTTTTTCAAGAGCCAGAAAACCATCTTTTCGTGCAAGCTGAGCGAGTCTTTCGACGTCGGAAATAAGCTGCTCGACGTTGATTTGCGGACCTTTTAAAAACAGACCCAAAGATTTGAACGAGTGAATCATGTCGGCCATAGGATAGGCCACCGTGACGGCGGCAAGCGTCCCCAGACCCACAATCATCAGGGCAGAACCACCCCACAAAGCGATGATTGGAAGTCCTTTGAGGGCGGCTGTACCCAGCACCGCAACGATTCCAAAAACAGGACCAAGAATACTGGTCAGTTCCATGTCCTCTCCCCCGAGCAACTCAAGAGAATCGTACCAGATTCACTGGGAGTCGGGGGTAGAGCTTTTGACGCTGAAAAGCGGGGCGGGTTTAGTCGCGGAACAGGTTTTTAAGAACAAAGAAAACGTTTTCTTTGCGCTCAGCCAGACGGCGTGAGTAGTACGCTTGCCAATGTTCACCATAGGGGAGGTAAACGGTCATGTTATGCCCCTCACCTGCAATTGATTCCCACGTCTTAGCGCGCATTCCATAAAGCATCTGGAATTCGTAGCGGTCTTTGGAGACCTGACCCAATCGTATTTGTTCTTTGCAGAAACCAATGAGTTCATCGTCATGCGTTGCGAGGCAAACACGGTTCGCTTCTTTGAAAAGTCGCAGAGCGAGCTTTTTATAGTTTTCGACGATATCCGGCATTTTTTGGAGCGCGTGTTCGGGTTTTTCCTTGTAGGCACCTTTACACAAACGCAGTCTTCCGTTGGCTTTCAGCACTCTTTCGATGTCTTTTTCGGTGCGATGCAAGTAGGCCTGCAGAACGATTTCGGGTGAAGCAAATTCTTTTGCGGCAGCTTCATATATGCGCAGCGTACGTTCCGTATACGGAGTGCCTTCCATGTCGAGCGCAACGCGATTCTTCAGCGCGTCAGCTGTGCTCAAAATGGCTTTCAAGTTTTCAAAACAAACGTCCTCGTTGATATCGAGGCCGAGCATGGTGAGTTTGACCGAAACGTGTGAGCTCAATTTCTGAGATGAAATTTTACCGAGCATATCTACGTATTCGTCTGTGAATTTTTTTGCTTGTTCAAGGCTGGTGATGTTTTCACCAAGAAGGTCGAGCGTCACCGAGATGTTTTTTGCATTCAGGGCTGCAACCTGAGTGAAGGCCTCATCCATGGTGGTTCCCGAGACCCAGCGCTTTGCGTAAAATGGAATTCCTGACATGGTGTCCCCGAAAAAAGAAAAGACGCAGCCCGGTTGGACTGCGTCTTCTCATCTTCAACAATTGTTCGGGCAGGTCAAGCCACTAAATGAGACCTTGCCTGAAATTAAACCGAGTCAGCGAGGACGTGAGGGATTGTTCGCGTCGCGGAGATCAGACATCAATTGGTTGATGCGTTGGATGCTGGACTTGATGCGCTCAAGTCTGCTGGCCAACTCTTCTTCCCTGCGACCCGTTGGAACGGAATTATCAGGGAGATCAGTTTGACCCATCAGATCAAAAGTGTCTTGGACTCCGCGGCGTTTGTCACCTGTCATCGCTTTCTTGAGGCGGAAAGCCTGAAGGTCGACAACAACGGCACCTTCGTCGCCAGAAGTTGACGATTGCGCGATCGAGAAAGACTCAAAACTGTTGTTCTGCATGGCTCACCCCACCAAACCAGAGACACCGATAATGCTGTTTTGCCCCGGAGCCGGCTCTCCGGGCAGCAGTCTGTTTACTTAATCCTGTAACTCTTGAGCACGTTTTTGTTAGCTTGCTCCCGCTCTTTACGTAGCCGTTGCTGATTTGCGCGGTTGCGCTCAGCGACGTCTGCAAAACTGCCAGGGTTAATAACCAGAGCAGAATTGGCCTGTTGTGCAGAATCACCTCCTCGCGATGGTTGACCTGCTTTAGCAGCAGGTGCGCGGCGCGAGAACAGGTTGATGACGTTATCCATATGAATGACTCCTTCAACCAAAGTGCTTCCGTTAGCGGACGCAGTTCGTAGCTCTTTCTCCGAAAAGGAGAATGCTCTGCGTGGGGTGAAGCAGGCTTCGTGCCAACTCACAGCGCCCAAAAACGGAACCAGTAAAAACTGAATGTTACAACAAAAAAACAGCTGGGAGACTTGAACAAGCCCCTGTAAAAAGAGTTTTCACTGACCACCAGCATTGTGGCCTCGTAGCGAAAAAAACGGACCTCTTCAAGCACTATGGAGGAGTTTTTTTTAATCGGTATATCCGCGTAAAATAAGGGTTATTGTCTGATTTACTACCAACTTACTGTAATCCGTAGTGTTGCAAGCAGTACGTCGAGTTGCATAAGGAGAGCTAAAAGATGCGAGGGTTTTGCAAGCCATTGAGCTGTTTGTGTGATTTTTTTTAGGAACGAGTATCTTTTATCGATAGGTGCGGAGCCAACTTCGGGTGCCGAAGCTGGTTTTAGCTCAAGAAGTTGAGCAATATCGCGGGAAACGAGCAGAAAAACTGCGGAAAGAAGGGAAAAACGTGACACGTCATGGGTGACGACCACAGATACATCCAGTCCCGCAGGCCAAGCTCCAGTCAGAAGTCTGGAAATCCATAGTGAAATCGGGAAGAGGAACATTAACAGTAATAATATTCTATTCTTACCCTTAGAGAATCCAGTATTCATAGAGATTGCCCCAAAAACCCAGAGGCAGCAGGATATAAGTAAGACCCTGCCCTCGGTTTGCAGCTCCGGAAAGTCGGGGGGAAGTCCAAGTATGGCGCAAAAAATAAGGAGCAGGCCAAGCGCCTGTTTTGGAACGGAGGCGAAAGTAGGGGAATTTCGGAGCTCGCTTTCGGTTAATTGCCTTCCAAGAACCGCGGCTCGCTGGGTCAATTGCTCGCGAGCAGAGTCGTTTGGGGCACGCACGTAGGCCCAAAGTCTGCCCCGTGGGCGTCGGACGACCTCCTGTTCCCAGCGCCTCACTCTTGACCAGTCAATGCCTATGGCTGGCCAGAAGAGACCACGAAACAGCAAAGTGACGCCGAGAAGAAAAAATTGGCCCAGAGTGAGCTGAATCGTTGGAGCATTGTCGGCAAGCGAAAAAATAGCCGAACAGATGGGCAATGCTGCCACAAGCCCAACTGCGATCGACAAAAAATAAAGCGGTACAGTTGCAGTTTCACCGAACAGTACCGCTGACATCCAAAAAAAACTTCTCAGCATGCGGGCCGATGAATAAACGAGCCGCGCGCTAAAAAGAGTGAGTCCAACGCCGGCAAACGCGAGGAGAAGCCAACTAATGGTTATTTGAGGAATTGACATTCGGCTAAGGTTGTATTTGAGCCGTCGGGACTTTTAACGAGATTTTCATCGCGAGTTAAGATTGCGGGAGGGTGGTTTTTGGACTCGAAAAGCGTGACTCCGCAATGAGGACAAAGAACCTTGGTTTCAGGAACCGGAGCCTGACCTTCTTCATACGCGATGTGAAAGCGTCGCCGGCAAACCGCGTTGTCTATCTCGATTTTACGATAGGTCATGCCCTTCGTCGGGGTTGCGTTCATTTCGGGAGTCCTCCAATCAGTGACACAGGAGTGGTAGCGCACTTCAAACTGCCTTTCAACGCGGCTAGGTTGTCGGAACCGAATTGAAGAGGTTATATGTCACAGCCAATTTCAAAAAAGGGGAGATGGAGTTATGGCGTCGGGACTTCTGAGCGGTAAGCGGGGAATCGTATTTGGCGTAGCAAACAACAAATCGCTGGCTTGGGCATGCGCTCAGGCATGCGCCGCCGAGGGTGCGTCTTTGGTCTTCAATTTTCTTGGCGCCGCTCAAGAAAAACGTCTGAACGAACTCATAACCGAGATTCCTAACGCAGCAGCCAAGGCCTGTGATCTCTCAAAAGATGAAGAATTGGACGAATTCTTCAAATGGGTCAGAACAAAGTGGGATACTATCGATTTTGTGATCCATTCAGTGGCCTATACAGACAAAGAGTGTCTCAAGGAGCCTTTCGTTAATACCTCTCGACAGCAATTTCTTTCGACGATGGATATCTCAGCATTCACGCTGGTTGCCGCGGCGAAACATGCTGCACCGCTGATGCGCAATGGCGGCAGTATCATATCAATGTCATACTACGGCGCCGAAAAGGTTGTTCCTAACTATAACGTTATGGGCGTGGCTAAGGCTGCTCTTGAAGCGTGTAGTCGATATCTTGCTGAAGACCTTGGTCCAGCGGGAATCAGGGTCAACGCTATCAGCGCTGGGCCCATTCGGACGTTATCTTCGAGTGCAATTCCCGGAATGCGCAATATGCTCGATTACAGTCAGAAGTTCTCTCCGCTGCGCCGTAACATCACCGGAGAAGATGTTGCACGTTCGGCTCTTTTCCTTCTCTCGGATTTGGGCTCGGGTGTCACAGGTGAGACTCTACATGTTGACTGCGGTTATCACGTAATGGGAATGTTCCGCGAGGAGACAGCAGCACAACCTTAATCCCGCAGAGCCCAAAACGGAGACGTGCGTGTTCCCAAGACTCGACCGATTGATATTTGGTGAGATTGCCACACTCACGCTGGTGATTCTGGCGATTCTGAGTACGGTCATGTTTCTTTTTCGCATCTTGACCATGACCGATTATCTCGTTTTGACGCAGGAGGGGATTTTCTCTCTTCTGATGTTCATTATCTTTGTCGTTCCTAACATCCTCAAATTGACATTGCCGTTGTCGCTGCTTTTTGCTGCGGCAATTGTGAGTGTGAGGATGTCGGGCGATCGCGAGTCGGAAGCGTGGATGAGCTCGGGCGTGAGCGTTATGCGCTTTTGTCGAGCGCCCTTTATTTTGGGGTTGGTTTTTGCGCTCACCGCCGCTGTGAGTGCTTTGTGGATGGAGCCCTATGCGCGTCAGCAGTGGCGTAGGTTCAAGTGGATTCATGCGCGCAAGGGCGTCGAGGCGATTCTTGAAAATCGACTGCGCGAGAAAACCTTCATTTCGGATCTGTTTCATGGCGGCGGAACCCGCATTGCTCTTTATGTTGATAAAATAGAGCAAGATAAATCGAGGTTCAGCGGGGTCTTTTTAGGGATCAATGAATCCCAGAGTCAGCGGCCTTCGCAGATTCTGACGGCCGAGTCCGGACGTTTGCGCAAAGACGTTGATAGTGGGAACTACGACTACATATTTGAGCTCCAGAACGGTCGATTGCATCAACCGCTCCCTGCGGGTGGCTGGAATGTCATTCGCTTTGATGTTCTCAAAATTTCGCTGGTCAATATGTTTCAAAAGCAGTTCGAGGTTGGCCCCTTTGATGCCAATGACCTGCGTTCTTACTATCCAGAAAAATATATGGCTGAGCTGAAGGCCTTGCGTGAAAGGTCTGATTGGGGCTCCAATCAGCGGTCGGTACGCGATCACACCTTTTTCTATGAACAAATTGTTGTTCCATTGTCCTGCTTGTTTTTTCCAGTCATCGGCATGTGCCTTGGATTGCAAGACCCTCGGCGCAAGGCGGGCGTTGCTTATTTGGGATTGGTTTCGGTCATTTTTGTTTTTTACGCTCTCATCATGCTGAGTCAGCAATTGGCCGTTAAGTTTATCGTCTCTCCCGAAGTCTCCCTGTACCTCCCGCTTGTCACATTGTTTGTGATGGCGCTTGTGACACTCGTCTGGCGTCAGCGCCATCCGCCATCTACACCCTTTTTGGAATTTTTAGTGCGTGAGTTCAGAAGGCTGTCCAAGCGGTCAATGAGGACAACGCCATGATTTTTGCCCGCTACCTGTTACGGGAGTTCAATAAGCTCTATTTTTCAATCAGTTTCGGTTTTGTTTTTGTCTATTGTATTATTGATTTTCTTGAGAAAAATACTCGTTATTTTCCAAAATACAATGCAACTTTGCCAGTGATTGCTGAATACTATCTGGTGCAGATGCCTAAAATGTTCGTCGACATCAGCCCATTTTCGGTCATGTTCAGCGGCATACTGACAATGTGGATTTTTGCGCGCAGTGGTGAAATCGCAGTTATGCGTGCTGCGGGTCAGCCGATTCGCCGCGTCTGTGCTCCTTTGCTATATGCAAGTGCGGTGATCTCTGTTCTTTGTTTTTTAATTAGTGAATTTGTTGTGCCTTCCGCGCTGCTTCAAATGCAGAAAATTGAGACCGTCAAAATTGAGAAGTCTGCTTTGTCGAAAATGTTTCTTGAAAGCCAGTGGGTCAGCGGCCGTAATGCGATTCTGCATTTTCAAAAGTTAAATCAAATAGAGCATAGCCTGACCGGGCCCGAATACATTGT
>CAYWSV010000176.1:0-6987 GCA_964460155.1 uncultured Oligoflexia bacterium
ATAAAGCGCCATCACAACAATAACGCCAAAATACAAACCGGAAACGAGATATTCGAGACGCTGGTGCTGATTGAATTCGGCCTCCGAGCGCAGCGTCGGGGCAAAAGATTGTTGAACCCCCTGAGCCGAGATGAAGAATTCCGAAACTCCGCCGGCTGCGGCAGAAAGACGAAAGGTTATATCTCTATCGGAAATGCTTTCCTCACGATTGGCCACGATGACGCCGGAATGGCCAACTTCACGCAGCCCGCCATTGTGTTTTTCATAGAGAGTCGCGCGGTCGACAAGCGGATTTCCCAAGCTGAGAAACGCGCCATGCTTTTTCAGAAGTTCGGTATCAACGCGCAGACGAATCCAGAAGGTGCCATGCGCAAAACCCAAATTCGGTGCACGGGAGGTCGAGACACGAAACTGATCGGCCTGCGTGTGGCTGATGTTGCTCGAGTCCGCTGATGATTTAGGATCGAAAAAATATTCCATGCAGGTTCCTACCTGCGCAGACTGACCCGACCAAGAATGGATGACCCCATCGCGGCATTCAACATTGGCGAATGCTTCGCGACCGGCTTGCGCGAACAGCAACAAAAGCACGACGAAATTTCTGACCCAAAAGGACATTAGCGCACCTCTGCTTACCTTCTTCGGTATCGGCAGGAAACCCTTTGAATCAAAGAAAAACGACACGAAAACCGCCAGAATGGGCAAAAAGAAATTCGGCAATTGGGCAGAATTAAGCCTATTGCGCATCCCGCCCATTTCGCAGGGCAGGGGCTGAAAACGGCAAACACCCGTCATCCTGAGTCGGTTTGTTGATAAAATTTGATGGCATGTCCGGCGACTCCTGAATGGGAGCCGATCTCAAAAGGTACGAACTTGAATCAGTGCATCAGTTTCTGTGTTTGAGTAGTCTTATAGTGGCGAATGTCAGCAAGGCCAGTTGAATCCCCAATCCCACAACACAGAAGATCACCTGCCAGGACGAAATACCTTGATGCCAGGGGATGTCTGCCCGAACGGCATAAATGATCTGCGGAATAATGAAGAACCATAGTGCAGGAAAAAGATTTGACAATTTAATTTTATTTGTTTTTTTCATTCTTAGTTTCCTCAATTTGCCTTCTAAATTCCCAAAGGTTCAATTCCGGATAATCGACTCCGAACGTCTTGTTAACTTCAATTTGTTTAGCAACGTTTGCCTCAAAGGATTGCGCTGACACAAACGAAAATTCAATGTCAGGCTTGACTCCTTTTCCTTCAATGAGAACTGTACCATCAATGTGATTGCGCAGTCTTGATTGAGAAAGTCGAACTCGAATTTTCGTCTGAGGCAACTCAACCCAAACAGGATTACCTGTGCCGCCGCTCGTCGTGTGCCCGACGATCGTAAATTTCGAAGGACTTCTTTGCGCAATTGCGATGAAATTTTCCGTCGCGCTGAATTCATTTCCCATTGTCATCAGATACCAATGAATTTCACTAGCTTTTTTATTTCTCACAGCCGCACACGATTCACTGGAGCTAAAGAAGCGACTCAGGAATGATTTGTAATGATATTTTGGGCTGCTAAGACGATCGGCTGTCCAAGATGGCTCAACCTTTATTAGATCCTGATTGTTTCTCTTCAACAGAGCCCCGATCTTAAGTGATTTTCCATTTTCGATTTGAATCGTCTCAGGCCAAATACTGAGTTCATGGATTGTATCTTCCATAGATGCAATCGTATCATCTGTCCCCAGAGCGCAGAGCAGTTGAGTCACTTCTTCAGTATCCCCTCCGGGATTTCCACGAAGATCGATGAACGCATTGCCGCCAAATTCATGATTAGAAAACAGGTCAAGTGCAGCAGAGAAGAGTGAACCAATCGACTCAAAGTTATTAGGCTTCTGCCAGAATCCAATCCAGACGATCGCTTGTTTATCTCTCGTCAAGCAAGCGCCGTGAGCAGAGTCGGATCCACTTAAGATTTCAGAGCAGCCATACTGTCGCTGAACTGCGAAAAGAGACGAGAGTTGCCTGAGCGCCAGACGTGGAAAAATTTCCTGAGGGGGATCGTAGGAAGCAACAATCTGGGTTGTATCCTTTGAACCGAGTCGTCTCAATAAAAGAGTGAGTTCAGTCTTACTCCTCGTATCAACAATATTTCGCAAAAGAATGTATGATGACAAGTTGATCGCTGTTCCTCTGTCCGAGTGCGATATAATGTGAGAGTCCTGAGCTGCCTTCAGCAAATCCGAAATATTCTCTCCATTAAGTTTTAAAATCTCGAATGCATGATATTTTTCTGTCGCATCGGGAATGATTATATATTGGTTGTCGAGAGCAGGAGATTCCATCGGAACCACAGGTGCTCCCTTTATTAACTTGCAAAGATCTTCGTCCTCACAATCCGAAACAACTGGAGGAGCCTCTGCGTCAAGTCCGGTGTCATAGCTTGCTCGGAGATGAAAATCACGGGCCTTTTGCAATGTGTTGGAAATAATTTCAACGAAATGTGTGTAACTCTCTGGGCAGTCTTGAAGCGAAAGAAATTCTTTTGAAGGTGCGAATGTTGACTGCTGTACGGTGGCGAACAGACCTTGCAGGGTCCGAAAGTCCTGACAGACAGCATCACTTGAGAAGTTGCCTCCGTAAAGAGTAATTCGTCGCTGACTCTCTTTTTTAGAGACAAGGGTCATCAAAGTGCTTTGGTCAGATCGACAACCCGGAAGCAAAAAGAGACCTAGGGTCAATGCGATAAAATACGCGGTCAGTCTTCGAAAAAGCTCACGTTTCATCATAAATCCCCTAAGTCTCAGTTTTTTTGCTTGATTGAAGTTAATTATTGATAGCGGCAATTTTCCGATGAGAAATCGTCGTCCTTGGAGTTTCCGCAGGAGGAAGATGCGCCTGCTAAACCACCGGCGACACCTCCGATAATTGCACCCCCAACAGTTCCTACTCCCGGAAGGGTGCTGCCAGCAGAAGCACCCGCGAGTGCGCCACCAAGTGCTCCACCTGCGGTCCCAGCAGCACACCGACCCCAACTGCTCCACCAGAGTGCATCGCAATTCTCGGGTAACTCGATAGCAACAGGCTCGCCGGTGCGGGCAATCGTGTAAATGAACGTCTTGAGAAGGAACTTCGATTTTGCCTTGTCATATTCTTCCTGAGATATGAAACGCGCTTCGATGTTATTGCGCGTCATATATTCGTTGTTGGTGATTTGAGATGAATATTTTTCAGGGGCAGTGACTTCAAGCCTGCCATCTGTAACCTTTTCCACAAAGCAATATGGAGTGGAGCCTTCGGCTTCAATAATACAGCTTTCCTGAGCAACGCCCTCTGCGTGGGCTATGGATGCGAAACTCATGGCGACGCTCAGAGACACAAATAGAAAACGATTCATAGGAACCCCCAAAAAAATTGTTGCGTGATCATCGACCGTCTCGGTCGGAAGGTTCGATTGCAAACAACGTGCCAACCGCATGAGCGTGGGAGTAAGTTTTTTATTTCCAATGAATCTGGCTAGATTCCGGATCAATTTAATTTTTATGGTCGGGGTTTTATTTTAAATAGTCTGGGAGGCCAGATTTTCGTGACTTCTTCTGGCTGAGATATCGCCACGTCTGGCCATGATTCAGCCAGAGAACAATCTATGTTGCTTTGAACAAACCTTCGAATCCAACAGGATCGGATGCATCTCGACAGACAATCACAGCATCTCTTAAGATTTAGGAACCACTATTGTAGCTGTTTGTTTCGATACATTCGCTCTATTTCGCCCCGTGCCGGGAGCGGGCTGGTTAAATCAGAGGGCATTTTGTTACGTGGGTTCCGAGCGAGATGCATTGACGCTCATAGGCGGCAAGGTCCTTCTTATCGTCTTCGCTGAGAAGGTTTACGTCGATGAGATCCCAGTCGTAGCCGACAAACACAACATTTTCGAAGCCATGTGAATGGGTGTTGTTTTCTGTGGTTTTTGGAATGACTATCGCAACGTTTTCAATGCGTACACCGCCTTGACCCGCAAGATAAATTCCAGGCTCAACGCTCACTACAGCACTTTCTGTAAATTGATATTGAGAAAGCGGAGATAAGCGGATTCCGCTTTCATGCACATGAATCCCAATTCCATGCCCTGTTCCGTGAGCATAATCGTAGCCTTTGCTCTGAATAGGTTTGCGCGCAACGGCGTCGATGTCGCGGCAGTGGGTGTCTAAATTGAAGGTTGCACGCAGTCCCGCGAGGCATGATTTCAGGGTCAGAGTGTATATTTCTTTTTGCCAGTCTGTCGCTTCGCTTTGTGAATTGCCAAATAACACAACGCGCGTGCAGTCTGTTGCAAATCCTTCTTCATAATATGCGCCGCTGTCCAGCAGCAAAATATCTCCAGCGCGCGCCAATTTGTCTTTGCTCGGGTTTGAATAGTGGATCACTGCACCATTTTCGGCGAAGCCCGAAATAGTTTTAAAGCTGAGTTCCAAAGCGCCCTCAGCCGCATATTCGTTTTTGATTTTTTCAGCCAAGTGTATTTCGCTGAGCTGTTCTTTTTTACGTGCAGCCTCTTTGGCAAATCGGAGTGTGCGGGCAATCGCGCGGCTCGATCGCAGAAAACTCTTGCGAATTGAGTCAAGCTCTTCGGGCGTTTTGCATGCTCGCAAAATTTCCAGAGCATGAATATCATCGCGCAGAGAATCCGCTTTGAAAGACTCCGTTAACAGTCGAGGTAAAGCAGCATTCATAGCTCTGCCGCTGAAGCAGATGACAGGATGATATTTTTCGCCTGAAAAGGCGCCGCGTAGAGCGTTGATGGCCGACGTAAGTGGTCCGCGGGTGATTGTCAGCTCGTTTTCAGTTGCCGCGAATTCTGTCTGACATTGCTCGGATTCTTCAGGTAAATGGACGATGCATGAATGAGCTGTCACGAAGGTATAGGCTAAAAAAGATGACAGCTGAGGAAGGTGATAACCGCGTGCATTCAGCAACCATGCAGCGTCATCTGTCATGCATGTGGCGTAAATGTAATTCTCGTGTCCCGTATGATTGCGCAGCGCCAGACGCAAATCGGCCAAATTCTTTTGCAGAGTACGTCCGGTGAGCCGCTGAGGAATTTCGCGAATAGGACGATCGATGCGCCATCCCTCGGCCTGAGGTAGAGCGCGACCAATGCTGCCATCCGCTATTCCGCAGACGGTCCATGATTTTTCGGCAGCCAAAGATTCAAGCGCACGCCATCGGTTCCAACTCACCCGTTGCAGGTCGGCAGCAATGCGTGTTCCGGCAGGAAGATTTTCGCGCATCCAGCCGAAAAGAGCCTCGTCGAGTCCACCCGTCAGCGCGAATTTATGGACACTCACCTCTGAGGGCAGAGTCTCTTGATCGGCCTGTAGGTGATAGCGTCCGTCGACGAACAATTGAAAGCGCGCTTTTGCAGCGATTTTCTGCATCAGAGTCCGAGTTAAAAAAAGTCCATCACCCGTTGAACCCGTGAAACCCGAAAGCAGATAGCGATGGTTTGCCGCAAGTGGAGTGTACTCACTGAGAAACGCGTCTTGCGCTGTAACGATTGCAACATCGAACCTCTGCTGAACACACCAAGTGTCGAGAGCATCGTGAGAGTGGGACACGGGCTGGGGGGCTTTGTCGATTAGGATATGTGTCATTGGTAATGCCGATGGCTGGTTCATAAATATTTTCCTCAGATCAGTTTAACTTTTCGTCTTCCTTGACGCTCTCATGGAATCCATCTACTTTGAGGCCGGTTTACAAACTCTCTGTTGCGGAGGCTGCCTCTATGATTCCAGTACGTAAAATTGCTCTCTTTGCCGTAATCGCCGCGCAGGTGAACGCCTTCGCTCAAGAAAAAACAGATAAAGACATCCAGAAGACCGTCGTACCTTACGGCCTAATTCAGGCCTATTCAAACGTCGCCGACACCCAGTACGCAAGTGATCCTGATTTCACGATGGCAGTTTTGCGCTTCGGAGTGAAAGTCACCGAGGGAATCACCCGTGCACAGTTCGAAACAGAATATTGGGGCAACGTTCCTGAAACCGGAAATTTAAGCCCTGCGACTGTGGGTCTGAACGGCGTGGGCATTCGTCGTGCCGATCTCGGACTCGCCCTCTCTTCGGGAACCACAGTTTCGCTCGGTCGCGTTCGTATGGGCGGTGCTGATGCTTGGGGTGTGGACGCAACTGCGGCACCTGAGCAATTTGGCTGGATGGACGGAGCGTCTGTTGTTCAGCGTTTGTCGCTGGGTGAGAAAAACGAACTCAGTTTTGCATTGGGCGTGGGCAACTCGATGGGTCGTCCGAGTGGCAGAGACTCCCACACATTCGGTCGTACTCTGAAGAGTGACCGTGGTGTTGTTGTTGGTGCGCGTGCAAGCTATCAAGGTTTCGTTGCTGCAGCTTACTACGGCATGGAAAAGAATCAGGTGAAGCAGGAAGCAGCTGCTGAGCAGGCTGTGTTGGCCTCTGACGGTACTCCCGTGGGTGCTGATGGCAAGCCGATTGGAGAGAATGGTACTCCATTTGGATACGTGAAGCTCAAGAAAGTGACCACGGCGCGTGATGCATCCCACTTCGAAGGCTCGCTGGGCTACAATCAAGCCAATTATGCTTTTGGTGCATGGTATCAGAGCATTTCGTTGTCGGACCTAAGAATTGCGAAGTTTGTGGATGGAAAATTCGACACAAGCACCGTTCCGACTGCCGATGATAAAAAATATGGTGCAGAGCCATCGTCAAAGCAGACTGCTTCGACTGTCGGGTTTGGTTTCAACACGGACTCCTCGTTGGTCGGTTACACCGATGTTCTGCAAAAGGGTGCGCTGCTGACGCTCGGCGGTTCGTATGCGTTCTCGATGTCGCGTGATGGCGATTCCTCCAACGACTCTGAAGAGGCCAAGGAGGACCAAACTCAGTACGCTATTGGGCTTGGCTATCAGGACGGCGTTATTTGCAGGCTCAAGTGGCTGCCATTCTCGCCGGCCCCAGCATTGAT
>CAYWSV010000177.1:0-6940 GCA_964460155.1 uncultured Oligoflexia bacterium
GAAGAAGTGCTGGAACAACACGGGGTCGCCACCCAGCTTGGGATCAAAAATACCAATACCCATTGTGCGTTCGATAGCCAGCAGCATCAGAGTGATGGCCAACACGGGAGTTGCCAGAACCTGAATCAAAGAGGTTGCATATTGCGCCCAAACGAACAGTGGAAGACGGGTCCAAGTGAGGCCTGGTGCGCGCATTTTGTGAATGGTCACAATGAAGTTAACGCCAGTCAGAATCGAAGAGAAACCCAGAATGAACACGCCAGTAACAGCGGAAATGACCGAAGCGGAAGTTGTTGTTGAGTAGGGTGTGTAGAATGTCCAGCCCGTGTCAACCGCACCTGTTGCGATTGAGAAAAGGAGGAACGCACCACCAAGAATGTAGACGTAGAAACTCATGAGGTTGAGTTTTGGAAACGCAACGTCCTTGGCTCCCAACATCAACGGAAGGAAGAAGTTACCCAAGCTTGCAGGAATCGAGGGGATGATCACGAGAAACACCATCACCGCGCCATGCAGAGTAAACAGCTTGTTGTAGGTGTCGCCGCTGAACAGCCACTCTTGCTTTCCGGAGTTAAAGCCGTTTGTTGGTCCAAGCAACTGAGTACGAACGAGCAGAGCAAAGATTCCGCCCACGGCAAAGAAACCGAGAACGCCTACGAGATACATGAGACCCAAGCGCTTGTGGTCTACGGTCGTCATCCACGACCAAATGCCTTTGGGGGCATTGATGTAGTTCGGCTCTGCGCCACCAGCGGTGGCGGCGTGTGCCGCTTGGGGAGTGTTATTGCGGTTGCTTTCCATTTGCGAACCTCTCACTTCAAAGTCTTGATATATTCAATGATGGACTCAATTTGCTTGTCATTGAGCTGTCCTTGGTAGCTGGGCATTACGTTTGCGTAGCCAGAAACCACTTTGGCACCAGGAACAAGAATTGATTCACGCAGATAGTTTTCGTCCACGGCTGCAAGCGTTGAGCCGTCGGTAAAGTTGTGCGGCTTGCCGAAGAGGCCTTTCCATGTGGGTCCAACTTTTTGTGAACCGTCCACGGAGTGGCATGCCACGCAACCGCGAGCTTCATAGAGTTTCTTGCCTTTTTCAGCCAGTGGTACGGCAGATGCTCCGCCTTCTTCACCGCCATTCGCAATCCACTCTTCGTATTTCGCGCTGTCGAGTACTTTCACTTTTGAAAGCATCTCGGAGTGCGACGTACCGCAATATTCTGTACAGTAAATTTGGTGGACCGCTGGTTCTGAGGGTTCGAACCACAACACCGTGTAGCGCCCTGGAACAACGTCACGCTTGATGCGGTAGTCAGGAATGTAGAAGCTGTGCAGAACGTCGGAAGACGTCATGACGAGCTTTACAGGTTGACCTGCAGGAACGACGAGGTCGGACGAAACGATACCCTCTTTAGGATACGTAAACGTCCAGTTCCATTTTTGGCCGGTGACTCGCACTTCCATGGCGTTGTTGGGAACGACCGCGATTGCGAGCCAGTCCTTGAAGCCCCACGCAAAGATCACCACCAGAAGAATACCTGGAATCACACTCCAGATGATTTCAAGTGTGTGGTTGCCCTTGATCGGACTTGTACGCTCAGGAGCATCGCCTTTGCGGCGATACTTCACCACAAAGTAAACCATCGCTCCGACGATAAGAACGAAGAAAAAGAAACAAAGGTACATGATGAAATTGAACAGACTGTCTACAGAGCTCGCATGAGCCGAAGCCTGAATAGGCTTCCACCATGATGCTGTGTTTGCAGTCTGCGCCATCATATGTCCAAGAGCAAAGCCAAGGTTCACTGTGCGTACTCCTCGCGATGAAGCGCCTTTTCTCGACGGGAAAGGACAACGACCATAATCAATAAACAAATACAAAACAGGACGCCGGCGACACGCATCGAATTCATAGCGATGGGTGTATACTTCCCTGCCATTTCATCGAAATGAAAACAGCGCAGGATAAGACGTTCAATCGAAGAGCCCAGACGTCCTTTTGAGCTTTCGACGAGTGCGAATTTCAGATCTCTCGGTGAATACTGCAAGCCATAAAGGTAGCGTGACACCTTGAAATCCGGAGACAAAAAGAAAACCGCCGCAGTATGTGCGAACTGGTCGGTTTCCTTATCATAGCGGTATTGGAATCCAACAGATTGTGCGAGAGCATCAATCGATTTCTGCTCTCCCACCAGAAATTTCCACTCGGCACCTGGGCGAGCCAAACTCTTGAGGTAGTTGTCCTGCTTGGTCATCGCCAACTCGGGTGAGTTGCGCGTATCAATGCTAACAGTCACAAGATTGAAATCGCGGCCCGGCAGGTAATCGAGTTTTTTGAGACCCTCAACCAGTCCATTGAGCTGCAATGAGCAGAGCGCCGTGCACTGGTAGTAGTTCAAAGTCAGAAGGGTGGGCAGGTTAGGGCGCACAAACTGGTCAAATGAAAGGGCCGGACCCTGTGATGTTTGGCGGAAGAACATATCTTTCGCTGCAAGCGTTGTGCCCAGCTTTTCGACGATCGTAACGTTTTCGAGTTTTTTAGGGGTTTGCAGGTCGAGGCGATCAGCTTGACGGTGTTTCTCGGCATCAGACGCGTCTGCCAGAGCCGGAGCAACATGTGCTGCGGCACCTAGCATCAGACAAATTCCAATTCTCAAAAGAGATGAGATTTTGGATTTGATTCCCGCTTGAGTCATCTGATTTTGCCTAAGCCTCCGAACCGGATCAGTTTGAGTTCTTTTTCACGTAAAGCTTCATAGCTTCATCGATAGGCAAACGGTAAACACCCTTCTGCTTATCGAGTTCTGCGTAGTTGCTGAGCTCTTCTTTGTCGGCCGCGTTAATCTGCATCAGCAATTTGTTAGGCACATCGAGCTCGGTCGTTTGAACGAGTTTCGTGCTTGTTACCCAGTAAAGCTGATTCACTATGATTATCGTGGCAACCACAATCACGGCCAGTCCAGCAACGAACCAAGAAATACTCTTGACCGGAAGATTGTCAGGCTCGATCGTGGTTTGTCCTGCCGTTTGATGATGCTGATCAAGGGGTTTCTTTTCCATTGTCGTTTTCCTTTCTCAGAGGTTCTCAAACGCCAGCGATTCAGACAGACGTGGGTCTTTCTGAGGCAGCAGGCTCTTGCGGGTGAGAAGCAGCGTCGCCGTTCCAATGAAGAGGCCACCGATTCCTACAAGCGTCAGGACATCGAACAGACCGAAATGGTTCAATTCGCTGTGCCAGTTGGGGCGAATGAGCCAGTGGATGTCGACGTAGTGAATGACAAGCATCCATGCCGCGCCGAGACCAACAAGAAGCGAGTTGCGTTTGATATGACGTGACATCAGGAACAGGAACGGAACAACGAAGTGACCAATAACCAATGCAAGGCTCCAAGGCAGCCAGTGAGCGCCGTGCTCGCCGAGTGTTCTCATTGCATAGTATTCGGTTTCTTCTGGAATGTTGCCATACCAGATGAGGAAGTATTGCGAGAACGCGATGTAAGTCCAGAAGACATTGAAGCCAAACAGAAGTTTGCCCAGGTCATGGATGTGTTCTGTGGTAATGTAGTGGCTCATTTTTGAACCGCCACGCACAGAGAGTGTCGTGAGCAGCATGAGTGCGTAAACGACCATGATGCAACCAGCAAAGTAGTAAACACCCAGCATCGTGGAGTACCAATGGGGGCTAAGAGACATAATCCAGTCGAAGGCACAGAACGAGACGCTCAAAGCGAAAAGTGCAATTGATGGATAGCTCGACTTCTGAAGTTTCGCTGTGATCGTTTTGTCGCCCGTTTCATCCTGACGAATAGAGTTGCTGTAGTAGTAGAGTCCCAAAATACTCCAAATCACCACATAGACGACTCCACGAACAGTAAAGAATTCTTCGTTCAGGTATGGGGCTTTGGCTTGGATCATTTTGTCAGCTTTGGCTTCTTCGGACGTCCAGTGATGGAACAGGCTGTGAAATCCAAAAAGCATTGGAACAAAAAGAACTGCAAAGAGTGGCAGCGTTGCAGCGTAGTTCTCTGCAAAGCGGCGCACAACAACAGACCATCCCGCGCGTGTGGCAAATTGCACCAGCACAAAGAACAGACTGCCCAGAGCCATACTCAGAAAGTAAATGTAGGACGTATGGAATGACCACTGAAGGACTTCGACTTTTTCCTTGTTACCCAAGGCAAGTCCCAAAGCAGCGACAAGACAGATTACACCCAGAACGATTGCCGTCAGTGGCAGCTTACGCAGCCAGTGCGTTTGAGGCAGTACGACGTCGTTGGGATTCACGGTTTTAGCATGGCTAGAACTCATCGCTTCCATCCTTTCGAAGCTGCAATGTCAGAGGGAACATCATTCAGTGTGCCGCGCCGGCTCAGTTGCAATGCCTGAACGTAGGCCACAATAGCCCAACGGTCTTCAACAGGGATTGCATACGAGTAGGAAGGCATGTTTCCGCGCACACCATTAAGAATTGCATCGTAAATCTGGCCGGCAGGCATGCTGATCAGACGGTCTTCGTGGAAGCTTGGTGGTTTGAGCATTCCAGCATTGCGTTGCACGACGATGCCATTCGCAGCGCCCGTTTTGCCGTGGCAAACAGCGCAATAAATATTGTAACGCTCTTGCCCGCGCTCAACGAAGGCTTGGCTGATTTGCACAGGAATTTTGGAGACGAATGTGTCGCCCACTTTTCCAAGGTGCAGAGCAGGGTTCTCTTTCAATTGCCCCTGTGCAACAGTTCCCGCAACGGGTTCACGCATCGCACGACCGTCTTCGAAGAACTCGTTTTTCTTCTGTGGACGATATTTGGTTTGAAAGTCCATGTTGAGGTTCGGGTGAATTGGTGGATTCTCAGAGGGTTGCCCACGGCAACCACTGAGCAGAACACAAAGTCCCGCAACAGTTCCGACAAACCCAAAGGCTGACGCTATTTTTGCAGAGTTTTTGAGTTTCATTGTTCCACCAGTTCAACATGAGTTGCGCCGAGTTCGGTCAGCATTTTTGAGGTTGCAGTCGCATCGAATTTCGGATCCCGAGCTTCGATGGAGATGAAGAATTTGTCGTCGGTCACTTTTTCAAAGCGCTCTGAGCGGAAAAGTGAGTGGTACCACATGGGCAGACGATTGATGAACAACATTCCAAAGACGGCCCCGAACGAGCCCAAAAGTACGCCCAACTCAAACGTGACAGGAACGAAGGCCTGCCAGCTGAAATGAGGCTTAGCGGAAATGGGAAGTGGGTAAGCCTGTGTGTTGATCCACCACTGGAGGAGCATTCCGCCCGCTGCACCTGAAAAACCGAGGATCAAAACGATCCAGGGCACGATGCTGGGTTTAAGGCCCATGGCTTTTTCCAGACCATGCACAGGGAATGGCGTATGCGCATCCCAGTGTTTGAAGCCTTTGTCGCGAACCTTCTCACACGCGTGATAAATGGCCGGTGCGGAGGGAAATTCTGCAAGCACTCCGTAGAGGTTTTGTTTCTGACTCATCAGTGTGCTCCTCCTTTGGCATGTTTGTGATCGTGGTCGTGTCCGTGTGGGTCAGCCTCTGGCATCACTGTTTTCACTTCTGCGATTGCAACAATTGGCAGGAAGCGAACAAAGAGCAGGAACAATGTGAAGAACAGACCAAACGAGCCAATGAACGTTGAAATGTCGATGATTGTTGGCTGGAAGTAAGCCCAAGACGAGGGCAGGAACGTTCTGTGGAGCGATGTGACGATAATCACGAAGCGCTCGAACCACATGCCGATGTTGACAAACACCGAGATGATGAACAGTGCCCACAAGTTCGTGCGGATTTTACGGCTCCAGAACAGCTGAGGGATGATCACGTTACAAGTGATCATGGTCCAGTACGCCCAAGCATATGGTCCCGTTGCACGGCTCACGAAAATATAACGCTCGTAGGGGTTACCGCTGTACCACGCGATGAAGAATTCCATGGCATACGCGTACCCGACCATCGAACCCGTGAGAAGAATAATCTTGGCCATGTTTTCGAAGTGGCGCATGGTCACGAGATGTTCAAGTTTGAACACCCAGCGGCAGATGATCATCAGGTTAATCACCATCGCAAAACCAGAGAAAATCGCACCAGCAACGAAGTAAGGGGGGAAGATTGTCGCGTGCCATCCGGGCAGCTGTGAAGTCGCGAAGTCGAAACTCACGATTGTGTGCACTGAGAGCACCAGAGGCGTCGAGAGAGCTGCAAGAATAAGATAAGCGCGCTCGTAGTTCAGCCAGTGACGGTGTGAGCCACGCCAACCAAGTGCAAAAATTCCATAGACGAATTTGCGGATTCCTTTGGAGCGGTCACGGAATGTGGCCAAGTCAGGAATCAAACCGACAAACCAGAAGAGAGTTGAAACGGTGAAGTAGGTCGAAACCGCGAAGACGTCCCACAAGAGCGGGCTGCGGAAGTTCGGCCACATCGCCATTTGGTTCGGAATTGGAAAGAGCCAATAAGCTACCCAAACACGACCCACGTGAATACCGGGGAAGACGAGAGCGCAGATCACCGCGAAAATCGTCATGGCCTCGGCTGCACGGTTGATGGATGTTCTCCACTTTTGCCGGAACAGGAAAAGGATCGCGGAAATCAGAGTTCCCGCGTGACCGATACCGATCCAAAACACGAAGTTGGTGATGTCCCATGCCCAACCTACGCGGTTGTTGAGACCCCAAACACCGACACCTTCCCAGAAGAGGTATCCAATCGAGGCACCCAGAACTCCAAGTCCAGAGAGTGCAATAAGAAAGCAGATCCACCATGCCTTTGGAGTTTTCATCTCCATGGGGTGAGCAACAGTATTTGTTACAGACGCAAACGTTTCGCGGCCCAAAACGAGTGGCGAGCGCTTGTCGACGTGTTCTTCAAGATTCGCAAGTGTGACTGATGTTTCCATTTGCGTTCACCACTTCAGAGTTTGTTTGAGGGTTC
>CAYWSV010000178.1:0-6855 GCA_964460155.1 uncultured Oligoflexia bacterium
GAGCAAATCATCTGTGGGAAGGTCTTTCTCGGGCGTCTTCATGCTCGCGCAGGCGCGCAAAAGTGGGGCAAGCATTTCGGGTCGTTTTTCAAGCGTCAGACTGACTGCGCGAATAAGCTCGTTGTTCTGATGCGTCTCTTCATTTTCAAGCATCAACAACAGACTCGCGTGAATGTCCTCTGACTTCATAACGCGTGTTCGTAGCTCGTCATTCCACCGCAAGTCACCGAGATTTATTTCTCCCAGTGCGCGCAACCAGCGTCCAAGCACAATGTTTGAGTTTTCTTTTTGAATGAGATCGGTGATGAGCTGAAGCCTCTTCTTGGGCCAGGTCGAGTCTGTTTGGTAAATCAACGCGCAATTGACGAAAGCGTTGATGACCTCAATCCGTTGCCGTTCATGCGCATCTTTATATGTTTGCGATTCAAAAAGGTTGAAAATGGTATCGAGCGGGAGTTCATCTATGCAGATCATCGTGCGCAGCCACAAAGAAATCACAGGTTGGGACTCAGGGCTTTGCCACAAGGTTTTCAGCTGAGTTTCAGCAATCTCAGTGCAAATACGGCGTGCTGCCGGTGAGCGTTGAAGGCCTAAATTGTCGAGTAGGTGAAATGTTTGTTCTGTGTTGAGTTCTGGAATTCGAATAAAACGTTCGAGCAATTCTGCTGCGTGCAAAGATGCACCAATAACGACGCAGAGTCCTGAAAAATGCTTTTCGTCGGAGGCAAAGAGCGAGAGTGCTTCGCTGACATCAATAATAGGAAATGAATTCAGTTCTAAGGGCAACGAGTGATGGGTATTCTCGGACAGAAAGATCTTTCCAAGGTAATCTTCAAGCGTCCATTGTTGGCGGATATTCACCTGAGTCCAGCATTGCTGAAAAAATTGTCTGTAGACGAGTTCGCCTTCAAAAATATGGGCGAATTGTTCAAGCTCGTCGGTGTTGCGTGAAAGTCTTGCGATAGCGGCCACAAGAGTCAAAGTGGTTGCATCGGGCGAGCCGTTGGTAAAACGCGCTTTGTGTCTGAGCATTTCAAGAATTTTTTCGAGCGCCGTTGTGTCTTTCATTTCAGACAAAGCAACGACAATGTTTCTCAGCAGCTGTGGATGTTCTTCGCTGTCTTTGGAGCTGAGCAATAGATGCAGTTTGCTGGCTGCGCGCAAATCAGGAATGCGCGAGAGAGCATCGACAATCCATGCCTTCAGGTAAGAGGGGCTGGTTTCGAGACGTTGCAAAAGATAGCTGGCGGCAATTGGATCGCGCGTATCACCCAGAGCAAGAAGTGCGTCCTGACAGGTGCCAATGTCTCTGCCTTCATTCTGTGCCGACGGAAAATGACTTGTGGCCGTGCGCAACAAAAATTCGATGGCACGTTGGCTGCCGTTGCGTCCCAAAGCACGCAAAATACTGAGACGTGTGTCTCGCCAATGACAATTGCGATAAGCATCAATAAGAACGCGTGCGGCGTCGTTGGTCTTGAGGTGTGCAAGTTCACTCAGCGCTGCTCGAGATTCAGACTCACTGCTGGAATGGACTTGACCTGCGAGACTGTTGAGATGCCCCACAGAGACGTTTTTGGCTGAGTGTGATTCGACATGCGTTGACATGTTTGAAGGTCCCCGTATCGCGCAAAAGAGATTTCAAACAGCATAAGTCAAATGAACAAAAAAACAGAGACCCTGCGTGAGGAGTCTCTGTCTAAAGTTTGGAGGGAACAAATATCAAGTTCTTTAAAATTCACATCCACAGCGTGAAGTGTGTATGCTTCGAAGAGCCGAGGATCACTCTGCAGTTGCGCTCGCACCTGTGCGTTTGCCCGAGGCTGTAGCAGTAGCCGCCTGTGTCTTGCCCGAGGTTGAAGACGCTGCAATGGCCTTGGTTGCAGGAGGCAACGCTTCAGCACCTTTCTTTTCAGCAGGCTTTGTTTCGCCAGCTGGCGTCTTGTTGAGCAGCTTTTTGCGGACTTCGGATTCGATCTTCGCCATCGTCTCGGGATGCTCGCGCAGGTAGTTCTTGGCGTTTTCGCGTCCTTGTCCCAGACGTTCTTGGCCATAGGTGAACCATGTTCCTGACTTTTGAACGATTTCATGCTCAGCCGAAAGGTCAAGCACATCGCCTTCGCGGCTAATTCCAGTTCCGAACATGACGTCGAATTCCGCTTCGCGGAAAGGCGCAGCGATTTTGTTTTTGACAATTTTCACGCGTGTACGGTTACCAATGACTTCGTCGCCATTTTTGATAGCCGATGCACGACGCACTTCCATGCGCAGCGACGAATAGAATTTAAGAGCCTGACCACCGGTTGTTGTTTCCGGATTTCCGAACATCACACCAATCTTCATACGGATTTGGTTGATGAAGATAACCGTGGTGTTGCTCTTAGAAATTGAACCGGTCAGCTTGCGGAGAGCTTGGCTCATCAGACGTGCATGAAGACCCATGTGGCTGTCGCCCATTTCGCCTTCGATTTCTGCTTTGGGAACCAAAGCAGCAACAGAGTCGACAACAATGAGATCGACAGCGCCGCTGCGAACCAACATGTCGACGATTTCAAGAGCCTGTTCACCGTAGTCGGGCTGTGACACGAGCATGTCGGCGGTATTAACACCAATGCGGCGCGCGTAGCTGACATCGAGTGCGTGTTCAGCATCGATAAACGCAGCAACTCCGCCTGACTTTTGGCATTCAGCGATGCAGTGAAGAGTCAGGGTTGTTTTACCGCTCGACTCTGTTCCGTAAATTTCAACGATACGACCACGGGGCAAGCCACCGGATCCCAGCGCGACGTCCAAGCTCAGTGAGCCTGTTGGGGTTGTCACGATTTCTCCGGTTTCAACCGAATCACCGGACATGCGCATAATGCTACCTTTACCGAATTGCTTTTCGATGGCCGAAAAGGCAGCTTCGATGGCTTTGTGCTTATTGGCCTGAGGGCTGAGTTCACTCATTGCGTGTTTCCTTATTGTTGAAAGGCGGTCAAACAGTCTGGAACTGTCTGATACCGCAGCACTGAGGGACTGGGAACCATACATTTGTCGTGTATGGAAACTTTCTACCTGCCTTGTAGAAATTCGGCAAGAGGAGGGAAAGAAAAGTTGATCGCAACCCCGACTGAGGCCGTCAGGACTTAAAAATAAACGCGATCTGTGGCGCGAAATTCAACGTCGCCAGAGGGCCCGAATAAAAAATGCATTATCGTGATGCTTGATTTTTTTGCTGAGGCTTTTGGGATTCATCGTGGTTCTGTCCGGAATCACTCACTTGCGGCAGAAAAGCATCGCCGTGAATCACGAGCACAGGTCTTTTTGCGCCCGATTCAACGATAGTCTGCAGTGAGGAGTTTATCTCGGAGTCCATATCTGCCAATGGAAAAAGAACGATTGCTGCGTCTTGTTGCGCATCGTCTGCGTACGCATGAGGAGCGATAGAGCAGCCCAGTGCAAATGCCAAAACAAGAAAAGAGCGTGTCATGAATGCCTCCTGATAGAGGCAATCTCGGCAGAATTATGAAATTTGTTTAATTTAAAAAATAATTTCAACAAATACAGACTTTTGTCAGCCGCAAAAAGCCTTAACAACGTTAACAAGTGTACGTGCTCCGAACGCTGTAGCCCCTCGACCGCGGAGATAGGGCGAACTGCGTCCGCTCCATGCCATATTGGCAATATCGAGATGCAGCCAAAGAGAATCTTGAGGCAAAAACTCTTTCAAGAATGCAGCAGCGTACATCGTTGGTGCGCCACTGCTCCATTTGTTATGCATGTTGGTGTAGTCGGCCACATCACTCTTGAGGTCTTCAACAGCCTCTTCAATAATCTCGAGATGAATAAACTTTTCACCTGCAGAACGCGCAGCACCGCGGACCAAAGGCAAAATAAGTTCATCATTGGTGCACATGATGCCCGCAAGATTCCCTGCAATCTGAGTGGTGCCTCCAGTGAGGGTGGCAATGTCGATAATAAGATCGGGCTTGAACGTTGATGCGTAACTCAACGCGTCTGCAAGAATAAGCCGACCTTCAGCATCCGTGTTATACACCTCAACTGTTTTGCCGTTGTGTGCAACGTAAACATCACCCGGACGCTGTGCGTCCGCGCTGACCATATTCTCGGCCAAAGGGAGAATGCCCACGAGTCGCACGTTCGTGAGAAGAGGAGCAAGAATTTCGAGTGCCGCAATTGTGTTGGCGGCACCACACATATCGAACTTCATTTCATTGTGATGCTGTTTCCCCTTGATTGAATAGCCACCAGTGTCAAAGGTGATTCCCTTGCCAATAAGTACAACAGTTTTTTGAGGGTTTTGAACATCGTTGTCGAAGACAACCAAGCGAGGTTTGTTTTTGCTTCCCTGAGCAACAGCAAGGATTCCGCCGAAGCCCTGAGACGAAAGTTCTTTATCGGCGATTATTGTAATTTGTCCTGCGTTCGAAAGACGATCTTCAGCGTGGCTGGCAAGAGTCTGAGGCGTCAGAGCATTCGCGGGCAGATCTCCCAGATACCGCGCGAAATTAAGAGCCTGTCCGCGGCGGATTCCCTCTTCAAGCTGTGTGCCAATCACGTTGTTGGAGAAGGCGTTGGTGAAGGCCGAGGGAAGGCGAAGATGAACTGTCAGTTCCTGCTGATCCTTTTGCTTCTGCATTGAATAGCAGCTGAGTTCGAGAGTCTCACCAAAGACGTTCAATAGCGTTTCGATGTGTTTATTTCCAAGCGCGTCTGCAGAGATGTCCCAGAATATTTCGATCTCTGATGTCTTGGTGACTTCGGCATCTGCAACAATCGAGCCTATGAATTTACGTAGGTTTTCGAACGCCTTTTCGATGCCGTCTGTCTCGGTAAAGTAACATTCACAAATGCCACCTGTCTTGGTCGACAATCTTCGTCGACCTTTGATATCCATAACCGAAATATCTTCTTCGAAGTAAGTTGGTTTAGTATTGGAGGAACCAATAAAATAACAAAACCGCCCAACAGGTGTGTCTGCCTTTTCCCAATGCAAATTTTTTAAACGCTCGAATGGAAATTTTGCGAAGAGTTGACGCATTTGATGGGCCTCGCTGTGTTTCATCTATTTTTGCGGTACACTGCCAATCATAAACGTTCGTGTAAAAGTCTCAAATCAAATGACAGGGGCATTCGATGTTAGGACACCGTGATCTTGAAAATACTGTAGGTGTGATTTTTGGCGGTCGTTCCTCAGAACACGAAATTTCTCTGCGTTCTGCAGTTTACGTTCTGAAGCAAATGCCCAAAAACTACAGAATCGTGCCGATTGGTTTAAGACGCGACGGCTCATGTGTCAGTCTTGAGGGAACGTTCTCGAGTGAAGATTTCAAAGACGTTGAACCAGCGGATTTAGCCGATTTCCTCGCCGGCCGAAAGCTTCGGACTGTTCCCAAAGCCAATGCTGTTGAAAGTTTGATCTTGCCATTCCGCAGCGAGACTCTCTCGTCATTGCCTGAATATCAGGTACGCCTACTCAATCTGGAGTGCGGTGTTTTTTTCCCCGTTCTCCATGGTCCGAATGGCGAAGACGGACGTCTTCAAGGTGTATTCGAAATGGCTGAAGTGGCTTACGTCGGCTGCGACATTCGTGCCAGTGTCATTGGTATCGACAAACACCTGCAAAAGCTTATTGCGAAACAACATGGCATTCCGGTGGCTAAATACGAGCTCATCGAACTTGAAGACTGGCAAGCCCATGCATCAAGAGTCATTGAACGGGTCCGCAACAACATTGGATTCCCCTGTTTTGTGAAACCCAACTCTCTGGGTTCAGCTGTTGGCGTGAACCGGGCAAAAGACGAAGGCGAACTCTCAAAGTACATTCATGAAGCACTTGCCTTCGACGACAAGGCTCTCGTGGAAGAGCCAATGACAGGCACCGAGGTCGAGTGCGCCTTCTTGGGTTCTGGAGTTCACCCGCGCATCACCGTCGCCGGCGAAAACGCCCCCAAGGATTTTTATTCATACGAGGCTAAGTATCAGGCGGCTGATGGTGCTGAGCAGTTCATTCCGGCCCGCCTAAATGCCGCACGCATGGAAGAACTGCGTGGATACGCAGCGAAATTGGCTCGAGCCTTCTCGCTCAGCGGTTTATCAAGACTGGATTTCTGGAATTGCACTAAAACCGGGCGCTTTGTATTCAATGAGGTCAACACTCTTCCGGGCCTGACTTCTATTAGTATGTTCCCCAAGCTCTGGGAGCACGAAGGCGTTCTCGGACCGCAATGGATCGAGGAACTGGTCGAGGGTGCCAAGCGTCGCCGAAGCCAATCTGTGCAACGTCAGTTTGGAATTACCGCTCAGAAATAAAACCCCTCGGAGCGTCTAAAAGCTGTCGGCAAACCATTGAAAAGTCGTTTGAGATCAGTTATCGAGGGCGGGAGTTTTGGGCTCCCCCTCGGGTAGTCCGTTGATTTCTCCCACCATCTTGTATGGAAGACGGAAAATTTATGGCTGCGACTGACAAAGACCTACGCATTGTCCGCAATATTGGTATCTCGGCTCACATCGACTCAGGAAAGACGACTCTTTCCGAGCGCATCCTGTTCTACACAGGAAAAATTCACAAAATTGAAGAAGTGAAGGGCAAGTCGGGCGTCGGTGCAACCATGGACTTCATGGAACTCGAGCGCGAGAAGGGTATTACGATTCAGTCGGCAGCGACCTTCTGCCAATGGAATCAGTACGAAATCAACCTCATCGACACTCCCGGACACGTGGACTTCACGGTCGAAGTTGAGCGCGCTCTCCGCGTTCTCGACGGCGCTGTATTGGTTCTTTGCTCGGTTGCAGGCGTTCAGTCGCAGGCAATTACGGTCGACCGCCAGATGCGCCGTTACAACGTTCCGC
>CAYWSV010000179.1:0-6817 GCA_964460155.1 uncultured Oligoflexia bacterium
CCCGCGACCGCGCCGCCGCTCCGGCCATCCACCGGATCTTCGCCGAGAAGACCACACCGGCAGCTGCAGCAGCTCCACAAATTTGGGAATTCATCCTTAAGCCCGATGATTCAGTGTTTGCTGTCGTAACGCACAAAACGGGAGTCGCAGCAAAATTAGCTCACAATCATTTGATTGCTGCACGTCAATTCAATGCAACGATCACTGCCAATCCTGAACAACTCAACAGCGGTAAATTCACATTCCGAACAAAAGTGAGCGAACTTGAATTTGACCGCAGCGACCTGCAGAAGAAATGGTTTCCGTTTATTCGCGATCTTGGCTGGCACTCAGAACCTTTCGGCCAAATCAAAGATTCTGACCGCGAAACAATTCGCGAGCATGCCTTGGCAGATGATCAAATGGACGTGAACAAATTCCCTGAAATTTCGGCTCAACTGGACGCGCTAAGTGACTCGCCGAGCCGAGTTGGTGGCAAAAGCTTCTCTAAAAAAGCGTCCGTCTCGCTGACAATCCATGGACAAACTGTAAAACGTGATTTTGCAGCCAACATCAACCTTCAAGGCCAAGAACTTATTGTCGAGGCTGTAGGCGAATTTAAGTTTACAGAATTCGGAATAAAACCCTACAAGGCGCTAATGGGCGCGTTGGGCAACGAAGATCGATTCAACACGTTGGTTAGCTTTAGGGCGGTAAAGAAATGACAAGCACGGAAACTATTTTTGAAAGAATTCTTAAAGGCGAGATTCCCTGCAAAAAAGTCTTTGAGGACGAGCATACCTTGGCCTTTCACGACATCGCTCCGCAGGCTCCGATTCACGTTCTGATTATTCCAAAAACTAAGATCATTAATATTGCCGATGCAAAGGCAAACCACTCTGAACAACTCGGACGAGTTCTGTTGGCTGCAGGCGAAGTTGCTCGTCAGCTTGGTGTCGCCGAATCGGGTTACAGGCTTGTGTTCAACAATGGTGCCGACGGCGGACAATCAGTCGACTATCTACACTGTCATTTGTTAGCCGGCCGAGCCCTCAAATGGCCACCCGGATAAGTTCATATCTTAATGAATCTGCCCAAGCGTCATACTGAATCTTTCTTTATCATCGTCGGAGCTGGAGCGGCAGGCACAGCTGCGGCCAAATGTTTCACCGCTTCCGGGCTGGCCGAGCGCACATTGCTTATTGAACAACACTCCGAGCCCGGAGGCAGTGCAGGCTACTTTTCACGCGGGCAGCCCCGACGCACTTTCGATGCCGGAGCAACTCAACTGATTGAATGCTCGCCGGGGCACATCCAACACGAGCTCTTCGCATTATGTCCGGCTTTCAACCAACCTGCTGCAGAAGAGATTTTTGAGCGCATCCCTAGTGTGACACAACATTGGGATGGCCAAGACAGAAAAGTCGTTCTTCATGCCGATGGACGCGTTGAATGGCGCGGAGCACAGGCGCCAACCGCCGAAGAAACAGCCGAACTTCAACTCTTAGAAAAATTTCTTTCAATCTGTTTGCGTGAAGCAAATTGGATGTGGACTCTTTTGTCGCATATCCCGCGTTTTCCTCTGCAATCATTCGCGGATGTTGCTCGCGCATTGAAGGTTTTTCTTCATGTTCCGTTTCGTAAGAAAATTACCTTTCCATTCTTATTCTTATTCAACTGCGAACAAATGATGCGATGGCACGGCATTCGTCGTGGTGGACTTGCCTTCGACGTTCTCAGCGGTCTGCTTGTGGATACAACTCAAAACACACCGGCCAAATCTCCTTGGCTTGCAGCCAGTATGGGAATCTCGATTGTTGCCCGCGGAATTTTTCGCTGTCGCAAAGGCATGAAATCCTATTTCCGCCCCTTGATTTCTTCCTTTGAAGAGCATGGCGGACATTACAGCCCGCATCAGAGCCTTGTCGGATTGCAAACCACCGAACGTGGTTTTCTGCTCACATTTCGCAATCAACGGACTCAAGAGTTAACACAATTTGAAACTCATCAGTCGGTCATGCTGAACATGACAGTGTGGGACGTGGTCAATGGAATCATCCCCGAAAAAGATCCTCTGACTCAGACGCGCGTTTACAGGCGATGGCAATCACTTGCGAAAAATGAGCAAGGCTGGGGAGCTTTTGCGCTTCACGCGTTGATCACAGATCAGCCCGAATGGCCAGATGCTCCGTTTTATCATCAAATTTTTCCGTCGGAGAATGAACCTCCTGAACTTCAAAGTTCACTGTATGTTTCAATTCCAGCTCGAAACGATGCTGCGAATCCCTCAGGCTCTCGCGTTCTCACTGCAACTCTGCATGTGCGAACCAACGCTGTTTCCGAAGAAAGACGCTCCGAGTTCAAAGACATCCTCGTGGCCCGCATCGAAAGAAACCTAAGCAGTCGTCTCATGCAGGTTGAATCAGCAACACCACGAACATTTGAGCGCTACATTGGTCGCCTACATGGTCAGGTGGGTGGTTTTCCGCTGCGTCTCTCGAATTTTCTATTTCTTGCGCCACCATCGACAATCAACCATCCGTTTCAAAGCTCATGTCGTCTCATCGTGATGGGCGACACTGTTTTTCCGGGCCAGGGCGTGGTTGCCTGTTCGGTCAGTGGGATTGCAGCTTTCGAACGTGCAAGTGGAATGAATTTTCAGGAAATACCTCGAATTTCTTAAATCAAATCGCACAGAAAGACGCCAAATCAACAGGGCGCTTAATATTTTTCCAAACCTGCCGATATCGAGCTTGGGGAGGCGCTATGACAATTCGACTTTTTCAGATGATTGCGTTTGTTCTGGCGTCCGTAGGTTGCAGCAGTAACTCTCAATACACGGCCCGCCCGAACACACCGAAGGCTGAACAGAAACAGAACACACAAGCCGCTGAAGTAGCCGCAGGCCCCGCGCAAACTCAACACCCTACACCACAAGCACAACCACACGCCTCCGCTGCACCCGTCGCTGAAAAGACTGCGGCTCCCCAACTTGTCGCCACGGTTCCTCCTTATGGAACCTGCAGTCAGCCCTGCAACGGGGAAAGCAAAGTCATGTTCAATACGAAATACAGTAAATGGATCAAAGTCGTGCTTTGCTCACCCTCGCGTTACGACATTCTAATGGGCGAAAGCCAGAGTGGACCATTTTTTAAAGTGGGCGATACCGGTGGACACGGACAAGACCACTGCGAACTCGTGAATGCTAATTTCGCCGACTTGAGATCGGATGACGACATCACGAGCGGCAATTGCCCCACATGTAAAGCTCAGAGTGCTGGAACTGTCGTCGAAATACCCAAGCTCTTTGGCGGAAAAATCTATTCGCGCTCAAAATTCGGAACACCGTTTATCTTTGAAGATGCAACGCGCTGGGGAATTCACACATCGTGTTGGTACGAATGCGGGGTGAGTTTCTAACCGCTCCCCGTCTCAGCCTCTTCATATCCGCACCAACCTTACCCTGTTCTCAAAATCTCTGCCCTAATGCCGACCCAATCTCTCCGTTGGTCCTATTTTCTTCATCATTCACAAATGATATCTGGCAGATAGTTAAAATCATCTTGCCACACTCGACCATCGTTCGGTATGTCGCCGGACAGGAGGAGAGAACTAATGAAAAGCTCGTCTTTAATCATCTCGCTCAGCCTAGCCTCTTGCCTTGTGCCTGCGTGCTCTTTTGATTCTCAAACACTCCCAAGTGACTCGCGCGTTATGGGCGCATCCGATGACCTCTACATGTCTGACGGAAAACTTCTTCAGCTGCGCTCGTATGTTGATAAAGCCGGATTCCCGCGCTGGGATCGTAACCGTGCAACCTGCATTATTTTGTGTGAATCATCTGGACGCCCCGATGCACGCACAGGTGTTCACGTTGGACTCTTTCAAATCAATGAAACTTACCCTGGTTCAGAAGGTGGTCGCGGTGTGAAACACCCGACCCAACCTGCATGGGACGCAAGCGGTCGCACGTGCGGATACGACTTGGAAGATCCACAGGTCAACGCCGACTGCGCCTTTGTCAGACTCTCTCGGGCAGGATGGAAAGATTGGGATTGTGGTGGAGCCGTACCTTCTCTCAAGGTCAAAGTGGAAGCCTGCCGCGCTCGTCTGGATGAACGGTTGGGAGAATAACCAACCTTCATTCGACTTCCGCCACGAAAATGACATAAATCAAATTATTCAAACGCTCCTTAACGTGGCTCAACTCGCAATGATATTTTACACGTCATGATGACGCGCGTTGAAGAAACCCCCGATCGAGGTCGGGGAGTTTTTGCCACTCAATTTATTGCCCGCGGAACAGTGCTCGAAGAAGCACCTGTTATCGTTATTCCTTCGTCTCAGCTTGAAGCCATCAAAAAAACCTTGTTGTTTGAATATTTCTTTCAATGGAAAAGCGATGGCGAGCTGGGGTGTGCGATTTGTTTAGGATTTGGCTCGCTCTACAATCATTCCTCTGCTCACGCAAATGCGCGCTACCTGAGACTCTACAACGAACGAAAAATTCGTTTTGTTGCCCTGCGGGATATTCAGGCTGGTGAAGAAATTCTGACAAATTATAACGGCGACACAGAGTGCCGCCGTCCGTTGTGGTTCGAAGAAAATGCGTCCTCAGTTTGCAGGCAAAGCGTATCTGCCGCTGGCTGATTTACTCAAAACCAGCTTTTTGAGTTCAATGGTCACATCATACAGCACGCCCTCGCTGGACTGCTTTACCTGACGGCTAAAGTTTTCCTTCTGTGGATCCGGAAAATCACTCAATAGGCGACGTACTTCAAACTGAGCGCTCGAATAGTCGCTGACGACATCATTGAGGGTAGCTATTCTCATAGGAAACACGCTGTCAGTGCCAACTCTTTCGAAAACCAGACCCTCATCAATTAAAACAGTGACGTGCTGAATATCTGACTTGCTCCCAACCTCATCGGCTTTTGCCCTGTCGCGAACAATAATAAAGTCACCAAACCGAACTCCGCTGGACTTAAGTTGCATGTTCAACGTCGAGGCTGTTTCTTTGCTCTTTAAAGTTTGAGTCAGTTTTGAATCAGTCAGGCGAAGATCCACTTCTTCTGGAAGAAGATTGTGAACTGTATACACAGGAGCCTGACCGGATGTTCTGCGTAAAACCTCATAGGCTGTCGACCAGCAATTTGTTTCAGCCGTCTTTGAAATCAGCACCTGGCCACCACTACTGATTCCATATTGTTTGCGCTCCTCAGGTGTGAGATCTCGGGTTGATTCATCTCTTTCGGGAATGAACGTATGACGCACTGTGGCTTGCATCACAGGAGTTAGAAAATCATCCAGAAGAAAAACCTTTTTACCATCGGCTTTTAGACAATCGACACCACTCAAGTTCGCTTTCCAACCATCAGCATAAACTTTACGAGCCACCTCGCACTGCTCACGCGTCAGAGTGCCTAAAGAAATGGTCAAATGAGTTCTTTGAGTTTCGGTGTATGTTTCTGTTGCGAGCTTTTGTTTGTAAGCCGTGATTTTAGCCGACGGCAACTGGGCAGATTTCAATGCACGCTGAAAGTTCGGGAGGTCAAGCTGCACGAGCTCGCGCGATGACTCAGAGAATTCCTTAAAAGCCTTGACCCTTGCGGCGCCTTTAACACCGCAGGCAGCAAGACCCAACACAGACATCATCACGAACGAGAAAGCCGACAGAGCAGACCTTGCAGAGAGGTAAGACTTCATAGGAATGACCCCCATCATAATGATGAGGGCCACGGAGCGAAAAACATGCCAAATTAACTAACTGAATATATGAGGAAAAAAATAAAAAGGATGTCTAGAAACTGGACGTTGTATCATCTGTTTCGACATCCAATCGGGGAAATTCAGAGTCTCTCATTGCACTCAAGCTTCTTTAGTTCCTTGTTAAACTTCTTTCCTTCTTCAGGAAGAGGGATGACAATTTCACCCACCACAGGGACACCCTTCACAACGATGCGCGCAGGCTCAACATCTACGCGTTTCAAATTAAACGACAGAGGAAAGCCTACAACCTTAGCCTTGATATTAATTCCATATAAATCAACCTGAGCATTCATCCGGTCGTTGGTATAGGCATTCTGAACACCAAAGCGTTTGTCCAGAGTAATCTCGATAGGCGGTGTTCCGCTCATCTCAATACGACACATCACACTCGATGCTTTCTCGAGACTCAACTGCGCAAGGGCGCTGCCCGATGTGGGCGCTTTCATTTCAAGCGAACCAAATGCATCGGTAAGCTTTGTCACAGGACCGAGGATCTTGGCATCGTCAACAAACACCGACATGTTGCGCGCAGCTGTGTCGAAGAAAGCTGGACTTACACGGATCGAGCGACCGCCAGTAAATACGAGATTGCGCAGCTCGGTGACGCTTGCAAGGACCTGCGCGCGCTTTGCTTCAGAGAATTTATCCCAGCGGACAGGAACGTCCTGAATAAAGAATCCATCAGGAACGTGAGTCACAGCCAAATTCGAACCCGACCACGTCGTTTTGTCTGTATCGTTGTAGCCCAAACGTCCGAAGACATCAGACTCCAATGAATTGGCTGCCGAAAACAAGAGACCGTCAAAGAGGTAGTGTCCGCCTTGTCCGACACTCACACTTCCCTGATTCTCAAAGGTCCATTTCATGCCACTCTTGCCGCGAACTGTTCCGGCCTGACCGTTCATTCCCATGCGTGCCTCGAAACGAACTTTCCCGTTGGGCTCGATGGCTAATTTTTTCAAACCGCTGCGCTGCAGGACCTCAAGAAGGTCTCCATAAACTGTTTGCAAACCAATTTGAGTCATCAGAATGCGCGTCTTTGCTGACGTAAGTTCAGCGTCTTCAATAA
>CAYWSV010000180.1:0-1915 GCA_964460155.1 uncultured Oligoflexia bacterium
CCTCCAATAATGAAATGAAAAAACATAAAAAAGACGAACGGCAGAGCATCTGTCCACAAAACACCATCGACAACACTGCTGTCATCGAGAATTGTTTTGACAGTAACTAACAAGCACGCTCCAGTCATAAACCGCAGGACATCAAATGAGTGCTTGCTAATCTGTTGAACAACAATATTCATCTTCAACTTCCTCTCAAATATAGGTTTCACTTTACCTTCCATAATTCATTTCGTAAAAAGCAAAGCGTAACTTGAATCATTGTATTAACATCCTAATTTATCTAGATTGTAATAAATTTAAAAACTAATTTTGAAATATAAATCGAACTTCACGAGCGACGGATTTTAATTTAAATAATTAATCCAGACACTTAAGTGCCAACCAAGGCGTAGAGAACACTGAATACACTCGAGAAATTAATTACGTTTTATAATCATTTTTTTAATTTTAAAAATCTCAATACACTGTAATTGATAAATTTATTTATCTTTTTATAAAACTATTATAAATTTAAATTTATCATTCTCCGATAAGACGAATGCGGGCAGATCCTCTACCCCAAATCATAGGAGACAGTGAATGAATTCATTGGGTCGTTCAGCATTATATATTGCATCACTCATGTTCATAACATCTTGCGGCAGCGAACAATTAAACAACCCTAACGAGGAAAAAACAGACTATCAAAGCACTTCAGAGTCAGAACTCGATCTCGGGAGACGGTCCTGCACCACAGGACTCAAAACCCAGACCCAACGCAATAAAAGCAAAACAAAGAGCAGCAGCAAATGCCCCTCCAAAAAAAACAATGAAAATAAAATCAAAAAAGAAGATCACGAAGACGATCACGAAGATGATCGCGATGACGAAAAAAATGCACCAACGCACTCAAAACAACCAGCTCAACAACCAGCTCAACAACCAGCTCAACAACCAGCTCAACAACCCGCTCAACAACCCGCTCAACAACCCGCTGTTAGTCTGGAGAATCTCTACAACGGAGGAGTCAAAACCCTTATCAATACCCGCTGCCAAACTTGCCACGCTGCGACCAAACCAAATCTGGGAAGTTTCATCGAAATCAAAGCTGCAGCTCTGAAAGCCGCAAACGCTGTTAAAGATGGCCGAATGCCACTGGGAACCGCACTTCCTTCAGCAGACAAAACAACGCTTGCTGACTTCTTTACCCAAGTGTCTCAGTTGCCTTAAAAACCATCGCTTCACACTCGCAAACCTAAGTCCCCCTCCCAATTTCACTTCCGACTTCATTCTGAAAAGTCGGAAGTTTTTTTAATTTTAGAGGTCAAATACGGCCCACAAATTTGAACCTGACACACCTTCCATAGACCACATGAACAAACAAAAGTTCACGCTCAATACCCAACCGATAGCCAACTTCCAGAGCTCAATGGAATTCGAATCTCGATACATGACACAGCTGAAAACTCTGCACCTGTCGAACAAGAAAACCTAAATAGCTACAACCATCAGCCAACGTTAAAAGTCGGAGAAAACAACTGAAAGGCCACACCGGTCTCTCATGCACCGAAGCAAAGAGATTGGAATGACCTTTGAAACCTGAAGAACTGGGAAAGCAGGTGTGTTTCTAACTTCAGAGTAGAGAGGGGAATTATCGGAAAGAAATAAAGAGTCCTTCAAATTCACTCATCATCATCAGAACACTCTTCCCTCTCCCGATGAAGCAAATCATCGGATGATTCGTCTTCGCAGCTGCACGAGCACAACTCATCGGAACTCGATTTCTCAAGACCTTTCTCATCAGGCGTTTGGCTCTTTGCACAGGATTTTGAGCCTTCACTGCCCGAGGATTTCGAGCCTTCACCGCCTAAGGATTTTGAGCCTTCACCGCCTAAGGATTTTGAGCCTTCACCGCCTAAGGATTTTGAGCCTT
>CAYWSV010000180.1:2015-6796 GCA_964460155.1 uncultured Oligoflexia bacterium
AGGATTTTGAGCCTTCACCGCCTAAGGATTTTGAGCCCTCACCGCCTGAGGATTTTGAGCCTTCACCGCCTAAGGATTTTGAGCCCTCACCGCCTGAGGATTTTGAGCCCTGCCCAGTCGTCGCATTCGCACTGATTGCCCTTTGGCTATCTTTGGCATTGGATTCACCTTGGTAAGCAATCTCAAGCTGACCATCCCTAATAATCTGATCTGTTCCGAATTCAGTCTTTCCGCAGCCCATGATCATCGAACAATAAACAACAGCCAAGCAGGAGAAAGAAATCATTCTCATAGATAACCCTCAAAGATAGAGATAGAATGCAACCAACAAAAACGAAGGCTTTTACCAAGATTGGATGTGTCCCGGAGCGCTCATGCGCAAGTTCAAGCCTTCTATTATTCTTTTCGGATTCGTAAAGCGTAATTTTAATTTTGAATTTAAATGTGTATTATTATTGTATTTTTAAAATTTTAAAATTCAAATAAAACCACTTTTATCGATAAAAAACAGTGATGGCTTTTAATCTAAAAATCGCCTCAATTATAACGATACCCAAGCTGCGGATTTAGTAAATCGAATGCGCAACTCACTCGGCAGCGGTTAAGAACTCAGTTCATAGAGCAGTCGCAAAAGCCAATTGGGAGAATCAAATGAGTCTGCATGTTGTGTTCGCTTTCATGCCAAAGGTAGAATAACGTTGAAGATAAATCGTAAACACCCGAATGTCGGCTTGGAATGAAAGACCTCTTCAACGAAAAACTGAGAATTCTGGTGTGGCACAGGTTTCCGGAGTTAAAATTGTCTCTCGTCCTACTTTCGCTTTCAATCTGGTTTTTTCGCCTCGTGAACGAAGGATTATCCTTCTCGAACAACAACATAGAAAAAATATGGCTATTCCTGATTCACCCATTGATACTTGCCGCATTCGGAATCGCATTCGCGTCTTTATATCTTAAGAAATATGAAACCTCTGAGCGTCGAATTTTTTGGAAATGGTCCTTTCGAGCAGCCGCAATTTTCTGCCTGCCCTACGTTCCAGACATGTTCGCTTCCTTTAAAAAGGCAGGAGAGTCGCAGAGTGTTCTTTTGTCCGCTGGATTCTATGTTCTCGGTATAGTTACTTACGGATTGATCCGGGGAGGTTCCTGCAGTCTTCTCCATAAACTCGTGCTTCATAAAGTGAATAGCCCCTCCATCAAAGCACTATTCCTTTATCTCGTGCTTCTCATCAACGAATTTTTATTCTTCCACAGTTGGCACCCAATCACCTATTTTCCAGCACTGCCCGCTCCTATTCCCTTGGCAAGATTTGAATCCAACTCAAAGAAGCAGAGAATCAGCTCCCTGCTCTTCGAGACCGCATTGAACGCTGATGAACGTCAGCGGATTGCAACTGGGGGCTTCGTTGAACTTTCAACTCTTGGCTCAAAACTTGCAGATGAAATCTCTCGACAGGTGAAGAGAAATACGCTCGACAAAATCGTCAACGTAGTTCTCCCTGAAACGCTCGTGAGTCTCCAAGAGATTGATGATGCTCATCTGTTAATCGAGCCCGTAGCACGATTGCTTTTGGAAGAATATCAGGTTGAGCGTGTTGTCTGGATACAAGGTGCTTTCGTTCGGAACAATAATGTCGTTCTGGGCTCAGAATACGACCGCGAGGCACTAGACAATCGGCGGATTGCCATGCTCTCACCGCCGGCTTACATCGTACGCAGAAAACGGGAACAGATGCCAATGTTCGAGGCGCCTTCAAAGGGCGTATCGTATTCGAAGATCCAGAACGATGGCGAGCTTGCAGAACAACTGGTTTCTGAGAGGCATAAAGAACTTCAAAAGCTTGTCGCAAATTACAACATCATGATTTGCTATGAATCGCTCTTTCCATCTAACTGGCGGTCTGGATTGCCATCAATTATTCTAACAAATCATCATATGTTCAATGAATTTCATCTTATGAACTGGGTCTACGTTGGACTCTTGCGACAGCTGTCTGTCATCTTTCAGTCTCCAACCCAGGTTGTTTCAAATTTCAACCCGTCCGGAATTTTAAATCCGTTCTTTTTCGATCAAGAAAATCTCGATAATCGAATAACCTCATTCACCGTCGTACGAATTCATTAGAGAACGACAGTCAAATCGACTTTCTCTTGGAATTAGCTGACGCTCGAAACACTCAAGGGAGTCCGAGCGCAGGATTCTTTTCCAGCGGATCTGGTGTCGCACACAGAGTGTTAATTCCTCCAGGTTGCGAGAGAACACACGCAACAGCGGCATTGCTCATGTGCCATTTAGGATCTAACTGACACAGTCGCGCAATTGGATGATCGGGTTCAAAAGAAGTCGAACCGGGGAGCAACGCCTCACCTGTCGTTGGAACTCCGGGCTTCAAGCCCCGTGAAGTCGGATTACAAAACTTCCGCCACGTGCATATCGCATCCTTAAGACTCAGACTGTAAAGATAATTCCGCTTCACCAAATCATGGGGCGTTTGGAAAATACCATCTGGGTCAGCTGCCCGAATATAAACCCGCCGATAGGAGACTTTTCTTTGAACAGGTGTCGTTGGAATACTGTTATCCGTGTAAGCAGGAAGCGGAATTGAATTGATATTTGCAGGCTTCATTATCACGCTGGGTGCAACAACTGGAGTGTAACCACCGGCTGCACTTTGCCGCAGAGTGGAAATCCGTCCCGCAGAATCCTGACAAAGATGCGCAAACGGGCTTGGAGCGGTCGCTGTGACAGCATTGTAGACTGGAAGATCCGAGACTATATGAAGCCTACGATTGGTGCAGTAACTGGCTTGAAAAGTGGGATTGCTTGCAATGGGGGTGCCGAGGTAATCCGGACTCGCAACGTCATCTGTCACCAAAACTTTCGACCGACTCGTTATTTTCCAGCCTTGACACTGACCCGATGTACAAGTGCTCGGATTCCAAAACGCACTTCCCTGAAGACCCTCAAAATTTGCCAAACAACGCTCAAGATACTGACTCGAGACAGCTGCAGAACATTGACCCGTTCCTACAGTTGGGTTAGCGCACAAGTCCTGAAAACCCACATCAACTTGCCCTGAAACCGAGCCAGCAAAGGCCTTGTGGCTCATCATTGAATAAAAAATGCTCGCCAGACATAGACTGAACACACCGGCGGTTAATCGTTCTCTGTGGTTCATGGAAATCTCCTCTCTCGCATTTCACTCGCATATTTTCTTCCAGCACAGAGCATCACGGGATAGGAACGAATAAATTTGCCGGAAAGTTTTTCATCTGGGTCGTAAATTCTTTTGACCTTTTGTCAGTCTCTAGGAAGTTTACGCTAGTAGGACTTACGAGCATGGTGAAGTTCGACATTGCCGGAGCAGATTTGGGAAGCGAGGCCAGCATTTCTGGCAGTACTCGACGGTGCAACGTCGGTGCGCATTGCTTGACACCAGCGAGAGTTACAGAGGAGCCACCTGTGGAGTTGATCCCAAGAAGGCAAACTGAACCGTTTGCTCTTGTCAGAAAAACTCCTCCACCAGAGTCACCTTTCTCAACACAATCTCTGACAGGATCGAGTGCCTCGGAGACAAACTCCATTGCTGTGGAGGCTACCATTGGAGAAAATGTTGGAGCTGCGACTGTCCAGCTTGCGGGAGCCGCAGATGTCATTTGGAAGTAGTTGGTCGCTCTGTCTGAAACTTGAACTATTTTTGCTTTGTATTCGGCCCAACTTAACGAAGCCAGTGACGGTGGCGTTCTTATGAGCTTTATGCCTGTGACGGTCACGATGCTTCCGAGTGTTGGCAATTCCGTGCAAATAGGCACCACTGGTGCGGGGGCGCGTCCCCAATCATATAAAAACCCTACATCTGCAGTTCTCAGGGTCGTTGCGAATTGAACTTCAGCAGACGTGTTCGCGGTTCCATAATTCAAAACTAGGTTGGGATTTGATGGTGGGAAATCAGGAATGGTGTGGCTTGCAGCCGAATTGCCGTAGAACAATCGCCTGCCAGAAACGAGAATTGGAAATGTTGTTGGTTCTGCCCTCATGGCAGGAAGAACAAAATCTCCAGCGTTATTTGCGAACTCAACGCAGTGGGCCGCTGTCACGATTGTGTTTGGTGCAACAGACACTCCGGAACAAAATCGATCAGCCGCTACGAAGAGTCGATAGGGACTTTGTCGCGCCATGTTAAATCGATGCCGCATTGCGCGCATGTACTGAAGAAGCGGCGCTGATGCCGTCATTCCGGCACCGCCGACAATCCCAAGCGTGGATTCTTCTCTGGGTTGTTGCTTTTCAGCCGGTTTACGAAGGAAAGCAGTGGTCATATTTACGTTGTCTTCACCGCAAGCTGACAAAAAAAGTAAGGAAGAGAGCAACAGCGACACCTGGGGACGAGTATTGTCAAAGCTTCTCATACAACTGTAGACAATTTAAAATGCTCCATAATTTCAATTTTTTAATTCAAAAAAAATCAAAGCCTTTCGATATATCGCATCAAGGCCGCACGTTCCTCGGGAGTCATACGTTTTCCCTCGGGCATGCGACCTTTACGCACTTCATCGGAAATCTTTGATTTGTGGGAACGCCATTGAGCTTCGGTGTCGAGATAAGGAGTTTCCCGCTGTTCTTTGGGTGTATTCGAACTGTGACAGCCCGAACACAAGGCCCGAGCTGAGGTGAAATCGAAACTTTTGGGAGCAGGAATTGCGGCACTTGGAGATGCTCCCAGAAGCTTATCGAAGAATGCAATCAAACGATTTTTTTCTTGGGGATCGAGAGCCATTCC
>CAYWSV010000181.1:0-6793 GCA_964460155.1 uncultured Oligoflexia bacterium
TTGCTTGCGTTGCTCTTCAGCTCTCTTCGCTTCTTGCGCAGCTTGCTTACGTTGTTCTTCTGCTCTCTTCGCCTCTTGCGCAGCTTGCTTGCGTTGCTCTTCAGCTTTCTTTGCGGCCTGCTCGGCCTGTTTGCGGTCCTCTTGTGCGCGCTTTTGGTTTTCCTCATCTCTCTTTTGTTTTGCTTTCGCATCATCGGCCTTGCGCTTTGCTTCCTCGGCCTTTCTCTTTTCTGCTTCTAAAGCTTCTCTCGCTTCTTTCTTCTTTTCTTCATTCTTGGCGTTTTCAACCTTCTGACGAGCTTTTTCAACTCTCTGCTTCGCTTTGGCGACTCTTTCTTTCGTCTTTACTGCTTTTGCTTTCGAAATCGCTGCTTTTTCCTTCGCCTTTTTGACCTTTTGTTTAGCTTTTTCAAGTTTCGCCTTGGTGGCAATCTTCTTTTCTTTTGCAGACTTCAGTCTTGCCTTTGCTTTCTCCAACTTTTTCTTGGCCTCGATTAAGTTTGCGGCTTTCTTTTTAGATTTATGTTTCTCTTTGATTGTCTTGATTTTGGCTTGGTGTTTCTCTTTAGCTTTTTTGATTTTTTCTTTCAGGGCTTTGATTTTCTCGAATTTCTTCTTTTTAGCATCTATAAACTTTTTCTTGCTCGGAGCTTTTTTAATCTTTGTCGTAGAGTCTTTAAGCTTCCAAATTTCAGACTCACCTTTCCAACTACATTTGATTTTTTCGGCTTTTGGTTTTGATTCATCGCACTGCTGGCGACACTGTGCGAGAGTGGTTGACGATGATTCAAAGTGTTTTTTCTTCAAATTTCTCTTAATGTCGGTGGATTGAACCGTACATTGTGCCTTCGGATGTGCACGAAAGACAACCGAGTTGAAAGAACACTCTGCATGTGGGTGAGCGATGAGTGAGGACTCACAAGTAGCCTTGCATTGTTCCTCGTCAGCCATCTCATCGAAGACGGTCCTGCCAAGTCCACCGACAATTTTACAGCTCTGCATTGGCACGGAATCAACTACGTCTGGTTGTGCTTCGACTAAGGCAAGCTCGCTCTCTATCTGCGCGACCTCTTCGGTTTGCTCTTTTTCAGCCGAGAGAAGTTCGGTTTGCTCTTCTTGAGCCTGAGCAGGGTCTTGAGTCCCCTCCCCATTCGCGATTTCTTGCTCAATTTCTTTTACTTCTTGCTCTGCCTGTTTCTCTTCATTTTCAACTACCCCAACTTCAGCCTCAACAGCTTTTTGTTCGCCAACTGATGAATTTTCTTCTGCATTCGCCTCAGCAGCTTCAGCGGAAACCGCTTTCTCCTCGGCCGATGCTGCCTGCTCCTCGGCGACTGCCGCAGAGAGTTCAGCTGGGTCAGCTTTCAAGATGCTGGGTTGCAGAGTGAGTGTTGCAGAAATAGCAAGGCTGAGCAGGGTCTTAGACCACTCTCGTCGTTTCATCCGATTCTCCCTTTATTATAGGGCTACCATCGGTAACTTGGTCAGTGTCCTTAAACGGTTTTTGTCTGCTTTTTTCTAAGTAACTGATATTAAGAATCAATTAAAGAATTAATCTCGATGAAATCACTGCGAAGTTTTGATTTTACGGTCTGTTTGGAGTTTTGGCTTTTGCCCGGAACCGCAATCTGTCCATCTCTAGTGCTCCTATGTTGCCGAGCTTCCAAGAAGAAGTGTTGCAAAGGCGGGCTTGGCCGGCTAGCGTGCGAGGTGGGACCGTTTTTTTGCGGAACCGCTTGTTTTGCCGGAGAACTTTGAGTGAAGCAGAAACCAAATCATTGGACACCGGATTCTTGGCTGCAGCGACATGCGCGTCAGCTTCCCGTTTATCCGGATTTCGGTGAATTTCAGCGGGTCATTCAGCAGCTCGAGCAGCGTCCTCCGCTGGTTCATCCGGCAGAAATTTCAAAACTCAAGGCGATTATTGGCGAAGCTGGTCAGGGTAAAAGATTTATTCTGCAAGCGGGCGAATGCGCGGAGCGGTTTGTTGACTGTCAGTCAGACGTCATTTCCGAAAAATTGAAAATCCTTTTGCAGACGAGTCTTCTTGCGGCTCACGGATTACGCAGGCCTGTTGTCGCCATTGGAAGGCTTGCGGGTCAGTTTGGTAAGCCTCGCTCGGACGAATTGGAAACGCGAGGCGATGTCACACTGCCGAGTTACCGCGGCGATATTATCAACGGATTCGAATTCTCTCCGGCCGCGCGGCGGCCTGATCCACACCGAATGCTCGATGCGTACCAATGTGCGTGTGCCACACTCAATTGGATGAGAGCGTTGGGTGACAGCGGAATCGCCGACCTCAGTCATCTGCGACAATGGTCCCTGCATAACGATCGCAGAGTCGCGTCTTCGGTTTTTAATGAAATAAAAGAGCGGCTCGAAGATGCGCTTTCGCTGCTTGAAGTTTGGGCTCAAGATCATCCAACGGTCGCACAAAACTATCGGAATCCTGTTTATACCTCGCATGAAGCGCTTCTGTTGCCTTATGAATCTGCGCTCACTCGACGGTGCGAAGAGTCAAACGAGTATTTCAACCTTGGTGCGCATTTTCTCTGGCTCGGAGAGAGAACACGTGCTCCCGAAGAAGCGCATGTTGAATATCTGCGCGGTATTTCAAACCCACTTGGAATTAAGGTTGGGCCGACAATGACACCCAACGAGCTCATTGAGCTTGTTGAGAGGCTGAACCCGAACAACGAAATGGGCCGTATCACTCTTATTACACGTTTGGGTGCACAGCGCGTTGGCGATTTGCTGCCTTCCCTCGTGCGTTCTGTGCAGAGCGCCGGTTTACGCGTGACGTGGTCGTGCGATCCGATGCACGGGAATATTGTCCGAATGTCTGACGGTGTGAAGACGAGATATTTTGATAACATCATGTCTGAGGTTCTCGTTTCGCAGCGTGTTCATCACGAACTTGGTTCGTGGCTGGGTGGATTACACCTTGAGATGACCGCCGAGGATGTTACGGAGTGCGTGGGAGGCAACGTTGGGATTCAGGAAAACCATCTGAACCTAAACTATCAATCCTATTGCGATCCGCGGCTGAATTACGGTCAGAGTCTTGAATTGATGTTGCGATTTTGCGACTCGTTCAAAAATCTAGCTCACCGTGAGGCCGGCAGTGCATCTGTTACAGCGCAAATCCGTTCGCCTGAGACTTCTATTTCCGAGTCTTCTCTTTAGTTTTGCGATAAGCAACGCGGAAATGGCTTTCGCTGCGTCTGCGACGTCTGAAACACCTCCGCAACCTAGCAAGTTTTCATCTATCGGCCCGTGGACCCTTTCTGCAGGTTTTCCTCAGGGTGGATCGTCTTTGGGCGCACCCGCACTGAGCATCAGAAACGAAGTCCTCAATGGTGAATTTGTAACGATAGGCGTGAATCTGAGTTCGGATCGTCAGTCCAAATCAGAGTCGACAGGCGTGTTTCTGAAATGGAATCACATGCTGTCGGCAGGTTGGGGCAAGAGTTTTCCGTACGCGTTCATTCAAACTGGATATCTGACTCAAAAAGCTTCGGAGTCTGCGAAGAAAGAATCTTCTGCAGTCGCGGCCTGTGGGCTGGGTGTTGAGGTCTCGTTGTTGCGCGAGATTTCCACCTCTGTGGAAACAGGGCTTGGAGGTGTCTTGTGGCCCTCTGAGCGCACAAGTTACACAGCGGCTACAACTCAGTTGTCCATTCATTATCATTTTGATTTTCAATGAATCCGACTCAGCAAAAAATTAAATTCAGTGTTGGTTGTTTTCTAAGTGCGCTGGTTTGTGCGTGTGGACAGTCTTCTAAACCGGATCAAAGTCGCTCGTGGACACTCGAGATGTCTTTTCCCTCGGGCTACAGTTTGGTCGATGATTCTGAGACAAACGCTGAAAAATTAAATTCTCAATTCACTAAAACAGATTTTGCTCGGGCGTTCTTTCGCGATCCTGTATTCATTTCAAAAAACATATCGCCTCTGAGTGTGAAACTGGACGCTTTTGGCGCAGGAAAAAAGACTTCTTTTGAATGGACTCCCGAGAGCGTTGAAGGTGGGTGGTCTTTCGCTGGGTGTCGCTCCGATGGATTTGTCACTGCGTGTGAATACAAACCTCTTTTCGAATGTCTGAAACGCCAATCGACCGAGGCGAGTGAATCGATGAGCGATGGGTCTCTCTCCTCGGGGCAAACTCGCAGTCTCTTGCTCGAGTGGGCGGGACGTTGTGGTATGTCAGGCGTTTTGCGGACTGAGTTCGATTCCACTGTGAGCTTTAAAATTCAGAACGGACTCATCTCTTTTGCACCGAGCCCTCTTCTCAGCGTGTTGATTTATTCGGGTGTTTGGGGCGATTACGAAGAGGCAGTTGTTAAGGCAAGTGCGGTTGCCACGATTCCTGCCGCCAATCCGTGTGAGAGGGCAGATGGAGCGTGTTTGGTCAGTCCAATGCCTCTTTCAGCTTGCATGGGTTGCGGAAGTCTGACCCGAGGGCAGTTGCACACTGTGTTCTTTGTCGAGGCTTTGCGGCAGGATTATGCGGCAGTGCGGAGCGTACTTTTCATTCCACAGTAGAACTTTATCTAGTGATGAAAAGACAAAAACAAAAGATGGGCGAGCGGCACACCAAAAAGCAGTGAGTCAATGCGGTCGAGCATTCCGCCGTGTCCTGGGAGAAGACTTCCGCTGTCTTTGACGTTTGCGGTGCGCTTGAGCGCGCTTTCGGCAAGGTCACCGACCTGTCCAGCAGCACCGACAATTAATGCTGTGATGAATCCCCAAATGGGTGAAAGTTGTTTCATGAAAAAGATGCAAAAGAGGACGCCTGTGAGGGCGCTGAAGACAAGCCCGCCAATGGCTCCTTCGACTGTCTTTTTTGGAGAGACCTTTGGAATGAGTTTGTGTTTGCCGAATGCTCGTCCAACAAAATAAGCGCCTGAGTCACCCAGAAGAATGCACGCGAGAGCAAAATAAAGAGCGATTCCCTTGGGTGCGTTTTCAATGTTAATTTGGCTGAGTTTGAACATAATGACACCAGGAATCGAAATGTAGACGAACCCTGCCAACACGTTCATGAGTTTATGAGTGGAGTGTTCGAGGTCAATTTCCCGACGGTAAAAAAATGCCGATCCGCATATCGTGCAGAGAGCGATCCAAGCAAAAACCAGCGATGTTCCAAGCCCGGCCGGATGCCCGAGCAATCGGGGGCCGTAAAATTCAATTGGAACACACAAGGCATAGCACATCGCAATTCCCCAGTGCTCACGTCTGAGGAGGGGATGCGGCCGTTCGGTTGAGGCCTGTCCGTCGATGACGTGCCAGCGCATGGCAATGAATTCAGCGCCGGCAAACAGTGTTCCAATCATGAAGAAAAGGACCGATACCATTTCGTGACTGCTGAACGAAACACACCAGAACAGCACAAAGACAAAAATAAACGCAGTGAGAAGGCGAATCCGAAGCATCTCTGCCCTTTTCATTTGGATAATTATGTCAACACAACAAAAATTACTGTAAATTCGATTTTCTGCATAGTCCGTCGCGACACTTTGATACAATTATCCGCACAATGCATCTGGTGGCTGTCTTGGTCAGGAGCCCGGCAAGATCTTGCCCGACGGGAAGGTGTCACTGGATGCGTTATGTCGATGCAAAAAATCATTACAATGGACATGGAACAGGAGATGTCATGCATGGCCCGCAAAAACTCGATGATGCATAAGGCGAAGAGTGCGTCCGGAAACGGCGGAACGCACGCAGATATTTTCAGGCAAATGGAAGATCTTCAGCGTGAACTGCTGGCGCTCTCGAAACGAGCCGAGGCTGAGTTGGAGGCAACCCTACGCGCCGAGCCACAGCCCATACTGAACATGCTTCAGGAGTTCGCCACTCGTGTAAAAGCGACGGGTGCAATGGTGTCCTTGGATAGCAAAGCTCAGCGTTTTAATGGTTTGAAGGGTTTTTCAGAAATCGAAGTTCTTAGCGCCGATCACCTACAGTGCGATTTAGCATTGTCGGGGCGAGAAATGGCTATGGATTTCTCGAATGGCCGGATTTTTCTCCCCGTTGTTGTTTTTGAAAATCCAGTCGCTGTTGCGATTTTTAAAGTTCCAGCTTTGAGCTCACGGTCGTACGAAAGCGTTTGCCTCGCAGCCAGTGAGGGAATCTGCAGACTCCGCAATGAATTGAAAATTCCTTGTGGACCGAACGCAGTGAGCGATGCGGCATCCTGAGATATGACGACAATGCAGGAAGTGTGTGCATGAGAATTGATTTCAAAAAGACTTTTCAAAGTATTCTTCTGGGAACAGGTGCTCAGGTTCGCATTGCTGTTATCGACAGTGGAGTGAATCCTCAATTTCCCATGCTGCGTGGTCGCATTGGTCGTGTTTTTGATTGTTCATATGGCGCGAAGGGGCTTGAGCTTTCGGAGTGTCCTTTTGGGGAAAATTCCGACCGTACGGGACACGGGAGCCTTGTTCAAAGCTGCTTGATGTCGGTTGCTCCTGAAGCGCAGGTCGATCATTTTCGCGTCCTCGACGAAAACAATGTGACCGACAGTTCTCTGTTATGTTACGTTCTCGATTACTGCATCAATCAGAAGTATCAGGTCATAAATGTGAGTCTGGGCACGTCCAGCGAGTATCATTTACCCTGGTTGGTCTCGCTGATGAAGAGAGCTTATGAGTCTGATGTCGTTGTCGTTGCGGCATGTAGCAACGTGGGTAATTGGCTTTATCCTGCAACGTTCACTTATTGTGTAAGTGTGAACGCCATGCCTGCTGCGCATGCGATGCAAATCAGATTTCACTCAGGAAGT
>CAYWSV010000182.1:0-6758 GCA_964460155.1 uncultured Oligoflexia bacterium
GGTGGCCACACTATTCAAAGGGTCTTGCTGACCGATATATCCTGCGCAAAGCTCAGTCTCAAAGTGAAAGTTTAAGCGGCCGCGGCGCCCTGCTCTCGAAATTTACAGAGCAATATATTCAAGCGACAGGCAAAAATAACCCCAAAGAATTGGCTTTGCTCTCGCCCGCTGAAAAATATGATTTTTTGATGACAGACAAAGAAATCCCAAAGGCATTACGTTCAAAACTGGCAAAATACACCCAGAAATATTGGGGTTCAAAAGGTGAACAATCCCTTTTGAGCCTTGAAGACAAGGTGGAAAAATTGGGTGAGTACGATTCATCGTATAAAGCCTTGAACGCCGAATATGCCCGTGAAGCCAATTCATCTGCACCAATCTTCAAACCGCTGCTTGAGGAAGGAACCGAACTCAACAACGAGTTGAAACAGTATTTGCCGCTGACCACCCATGATTGGAACCTTTGGCTTGAAACCTTCTCGTGGGCACACGACGACGAATGGGCGTGGATGGGCATATGCAACGGTTGGTCCCCTGCAGCACTGCGCGAAGCAAAACCGCGGCAAAGCGTGATGGCCGTGCGAGGCTCAAAACGAGTTCTTCTGACCGAGGGAGACATTCGTGGGCTTTTGAGCTGGGTTTGGGGATGGCAATTTCCCAATCAGACACTGGGAGCAGGCGTCCGCTGTGATGCTGCAGAATCAAGAACACTCGTCAAAGATCGAAGAATTATCGATGGTCGATTGTGCGAAGGAAAGGGTTCGCGCCCCGGCCGATGTGTTTCTGCAAACACCATCTTCATTAGTCAGGATAACCCTTTTGCAGGGATTCCGGGACGCTCGGTGCGTTTTGGTTTCGACCCGCAAAATAACAAAACACACGAAGCAGTTTTGAAAAACCAATTAAGCAATGCTTATTTCGAAGCCGATGTGAAAGACCTAAGCACAGGTGTAACGCGACAGTTTCTCATTCAAATCACTCAAGCATGCCGAGACATGAACGCTGGACTTTTTCACGCAGCACTTGTTGATCTCGTTGCTCGAAGAAAAACTGGGTTCGTCGTCGACGCAGACCGCTACACGCAGGTGTGGAATCAACCCGTTTACGCGTATGACATGACCTACCTGCCCATTGCAAAAAGAAACGGACAAGTTGAATCCGCAGGTGTTCCGGTTAAGCTCGAAGCCGTGCAGAACGACCCGTACGCCGCATTTCGCGCAGACAAAGCAAACAGCATCGTTCAAGTCAGAACCAAAGTCATTTATGCCGCCGAGAAGGGGCCGCTCCCTATGTATAAGGCTAATGGGAATGACGAAATTCAGGAAGAAATGACCGTTGATTACACGCTCGAGATCGATGCTGCCGGAAAGATTGTTGGCGGAGAATGGGGACTTCTGCCCAATACTCCCGGTGTAAAACCTCTGCGCGCGGCGAACTCCAGCGCGCCAGTGGCACCTGATTTCATCTGGAATTACCCCGACAATTCACAACCCGAAGGTCCGCTCGTGGATTACAAAGTCCTTAAAAAACTGCACAAATGCGCACTCAGCGCGTCGCAAACAGGCCTTTTTGACTTGACACCTTATGTTGCAGAACCAATTCCCTACATCGAATGTGTACTTGATTAATATCAATATTTTCTGAGCCTTGTATAAACCCTTCCCCTCACCACGAACTCAGGGTATACCCCGCCAAAACCATGGTGGGGTCGGAGGTCGCGGTGGCAATTCAAGTCACTTTTGAAAATCATTTATCTGCTCGGGTCGTGGAAATTCATTTTCCCGAGGGACTAAAAATTTCCGACAGTAAAGATATCGCTGAACTTAAATCTGCGTGGGCCGAGAACCTTAAAAAGTGGCATTCACCCTACACATGCCTTTTCGATTGCCGCAATCTGATTGTCGATGAGCATTGCCGCAAAGACTTCGAACGACTGATCGGTTTCTTCAAAAACTTTTTCATGAAGACCATTCTTGGATTTTGCCTTGAAGGGCAGAAACCCGAGTGGTCGCCTTTTGAAGTTGTTGAAGGCTACGACGCGGCCGTTGCGCGCACGGGTCTCGCGCGTGGGGTTGGACTCACACGCAATTTGGAAGATTTGCGCAGCCGTATTCAGATAGACAATGACTTCAATGCACACGTGATGGAAATCAGCTTTCTGGCGGATACCGAGCTCAATACTGGCGGTGACATTCAGATTCTCAAATCGAAAATTCATAACATTCTCAAGATGTGGCATTCGCCCTACAGTGTCATTTTCAACTGTGTGAACCTTCAGTTTTCAGCAGAAGCCGCGCAAGAGTTTGTTCGACTTGAAAAGTTTCTTCGTTCATTCTTTTGCAAAAAAATTATTGGCTATGCTCCACGAGCTGAAAAATCATCTTATCCTTTTCCGACATTCCGCTCGCGCCATCTGGCCGCAGCTGAGCTTGAACACAGCGGAATTCAGTCCGGTGCGCAGGCAAATTGTTCGACACGAAAACAACCCCCGTCAGGGAGCAGCAAAGAATGAAGAACCTCGTGAAAGAGCGCTTCTGCGCCAGCAAACTTGGCTTTCCAAGTGTGGTCCTAAATCTGCTGCTCCTCCTTGTGTGCGGATGCGGATTCCCAGCTCCTCAGCAAGTCTCCTCTCGCCTGCAAACCTTAACGAGCCACACCGAGCGAAGCATTCCTGAGAGAAAATACCAAATAACTCTGCGCGGACTGGAAAACTTTATTTCGGTCCGCTCGCGGAACTCGCAGGCGAATCTCTCGGACCTGCGTACCGATATGGATCGCATGATTCATCTCCTCGATTCTTTAGCGGTGAACGACAACGTTGGTTTTGGAGGTGAAATCCTCCAAACACTTTCGGTCGCCCATCTTGATTCGTTGAACGTGGCTCGGCGTCAAAGCGACGAAATGAGCAAGGGACTTTGGCTCGAATGGTCCGAACGACTTTTGCTGACGCGAAGCGGTTTACGTCATTACTTTTCCGAGATTCAACTTAATTTTTTCGAAAACAGACTCGATAATTTAATGTTTTCGAGCGCGCTGGAGCTTATTCCTGCCTTGCGCGCAGTTTTTCATCCAACACATGAATCTCGACTGATTTCGATTTTCCGAGCACATGCGGCTCAGTCCGAGGTTTCAGGAGCAATACTCAATTTACTGGCGGACTCAGGTGGGCCTCTTGCACGGTTGTACATTTACCAGCGCTTCACAGCAGAACCGACGCTTCTCTTTGCCGAAGCTATGGCCAAAGCAGGACTCCCTCGAACATCAGACCTCATCCCCAACGACTCGTTCCTGAACAACGGTCCGTTCTATCGACCAAACCAACCCGAATCGGCGGCTTTTGGAAACGTATTGGATTCTGTTCGTGACTTTCCAGAGCGATGGAAAGACATGAAAGCCTATTTGGAGACTCTGAAAGACTTGCCCGAGCGTCTGATGAAATCTCGTCGTTTCTGGGTCGACATGCATTCCGGAATTGAAACCAAACTCAATCAACTTGAGATTCCGGCTGACAAAAAAGCGCAGCTCAAGAAGGCAATCCTGCAGAATTTCCGTTCAGGAATTGCTCCCGAAAAACTAACCTACCGGCGTGATGGTCTCGAATTTCGCGAAGGAGATATCATCCTCGTTCAAGCAGGTGAAACCGGTGGGCTTTGGGAAACTTTTACGCACTCGGGTTCGCTTCTTTCGCACTTGATGATGGTTACATTCGACGACCTCGGCCTCCCATACACAATTGAAATTAACTTTGGTCAGGTCCTTCTGGCTCCTTTGGATTTGCGTGCGGAACGGTATGTCGTTCTGCGCGCAGCGCATAACACTGAAGCACTGCGCAAACGAATTCATTCAACTTTTAGAAATCTTCTCTCACACGACATTACATACGACTTTCAATTCAATTCGAATGAACACGAGAAGCTCTATTGCTCTGAATTTGCTGCGGCAGTTCTCGATAAATCCGAAGCTGGCTTCATGCCCTTTGCCTTCTCACCTGCGTCACCACGAGCAGCAGAGCTTCTGCGCAAGAGCGGCATTCCATCGGACAGCTTTTATGGTCAGGGAAGTTACCTTGGGAGCGAGCATTTTGAATTCATCGGCGAGAGAATATTCGCCGATCCTCAGGAACTGATTCGTGGTCAGATGATTCTCTCGGAATTCAGAAAATATCTGAGCTCCGCTTACGCAGTGCGGATGTGGCATCACCCAGATGCTCCAACAATTCTGGGCTTGTCTTCTATGGCTCAAACGTTGCACCCGAATCTTAAACGTGGGCTTGGTCCGCAGCCCTTTTTATTTACGGTTATGATTCTCGATAGACTCATTCATGCCATCAGTGATGATGTTCGAAATTCAGCGCTGACCTTTAGACCTGTGGGCTCGCGCGGTGTTTCGCGCCTTGTAACTCTCAAGCAGACCATTTCAACAGCTCTTGAAACATCTGTTCCAAGCCGACTTTCAAGCGTTTTTCCAAATTCAGAACCCTAAGAACGACTCCTGAGACAGGTCAGAATTTTCCCAATCGAAAGGAATTCTGACCCAGAGGGCAGAAATCGACGCAAAGGCTGCCCCCGACCCTCCGATACGCAAAATGACCCCTCGACTCTTAGAGGTGACGGGTTGCGTGGCGCACGGATGCGCAACGTCTATGCTATGGAGGGCACCCTATGCCTGATTTTTTTCTGACCCAGAAGCTGAAAAAGCTGTGCGAGTCGCCTTGCACGTTACTTTGGCTGGAGGGTTCGAAGCACGATCGAGTCTTGTCTGTCCGCTTGCAGGACAGACGCCTGATTCTGAAACTTTCAGACCAGACGAGCCGGGTTGTGGCTTTCGATAAATACTCGGTCACATCTGTGGGTTTGCAATTCTGGTCGAAAGGTCGACCCGGAGTTCTTTACCGTTGGGAACAGGTGCCTCGCGAAGTTGTCGACGGCAAGACTGCAACGGCGCTGAAGATCACCGAAAACAATGATGAGCCACCACCAACAGCAGCCTAACGGGCTCAGCGCTCGTCGAGCTGGCAGCCCATGAGTTCCCTGTAGTACTTATCAACATCCATCGCATAGCGTTCGCGCGTGCGTGGATTTTCATTATAAAGATAAGCCAACGAGTGAAGGTCAATTGGGCCTTCCTTTGTTTTTTCCGCAATCATTCTTAGGCTGAATTCAAGATTCGTAACAATATTGTGAGTGATTCCCTGCCACATTGGATCATTGGCCACCAACATGCGACCAGCCGGTGTTCGCGCTCCTCGGACCCGCGCAATTCCAACTCCGGCGCATTTGCCCTTCCAACACTTATCCGGCCACAATCCCAATCGACTCTCTTTCATTACGAAAGCCATATGAGCCTCTACAGGACGGACGCGGCCAAGAGCCCATGCTTTGAAAATCTGAGCCGCCGGCGAATCGCTGTCGAGAATGACTTTTTGAAAACACTTTTTGAGAAAACGGGCACGCGTGCAGACGTCCATGTTGTGATAATCACGATTGCTCACGAGGGCGTCTTTCTCATCTCGATCCAAAGGATACATCAACGGCAGCGACATCGACGCCAGCCGTTGATTGCGGGTTGAAAAATCGGCCGTCCCTGGTCGTTCATCCCAACTATAAATGCAATACGTCGGAGCTTTGATATGAGCCTGCTCTTGTTCTTTTGCGGCGACTTTTGACTGCGCTGACTCCTGCGTCGGTAAGGGCGTAGGAACTTCGGGTGGAATCACAATAAGAGCAGGTTTACGCTTCTCGGGCCCTGGTGTCGGTTGCGGAGTGCGTTCGTCAAGCGAAACAACTGACGTCTCAGAGCGTGTGTTTTGTGGACCACGCTCTTCTTTCTCATTGCGCTGAGTCACGGGCGAAGTTTCATCGACAATATAAATTCTTTTACGCTCGGGCTCCTGTCGCACTCGATTGAACAACTCAAGAGGCCACATCAGTTTGTCGCAAGGAGACTGATCGCTATTGGCTAACTTTGATCGACAGTCAACAACTTGCTGAAGAGTGAAGGGGCCATAAACAGAGCCCGAAGACAGACACGTCCCTCCATCCATGGGAGTCGTTCCCGGAGCACACCCATCTTTCAAAACACTAGAAAGCCTATTCATGAATTCAGCCGGCCAATCCTGCCTCTGAACGCAGGTCGCGGCGTCGTGCGGAAATAACTCGCGGCACTGCTCCTGAAGTTCAATTGGAAAAGGACCCAAGACGAATCCCCCGCGTGTTACACACCGACGCGGATTGTCTCGAAACTCTGAACCGGAAGGACAAACACCCAGTTGACTCGAGGATGCAGGCGTTGGTGATTGGACAGCACGGGAAGCTTCGGAGTTCGACACCGCTGGTTTGTTGCGCGAAACGCACCCCCAAACCATCAACACCCCTGCGGCGAAATTGATGGATGAGAGCACAAATTTATTTGCTGGTCTGCCTGAGAAAAAGACCCGCACGATGTACGCCTCTGAATCGCTCAATGTTAAAACCGATGCACGTCACAATCTCATCAAAATCGTACCTGCGATGCGCCGGCAGACCAAATAGACAGACGGGTGTCAAAATATTTCAGGGAGGACGGCCCTCAAGTGTTTGTTTGTACGAGCGCAGACAAACACGCAGATATTCAACTGCCTGAGCAATATCGAAACCGTGTTTTCGACAAACCTCAAGATTCCAGACAGGTGTCAGAACGACGGAGATTTTGGGATCCATAAAAACAGCATCAGATTCAGGTTCGCCCAAAATAACTTTTTCACGCTGACTGCTCACAAC
>CAYWSV010000183.1:0-2788 GCA_964460155.1 uncultured Oligoflexia bacterium
CCGCGCAGAGTTGCTCGGTCGCCTTGAGCAACGCAAAAATTGGGCACATCCTGAACGACAATGGATCCAGCCGCAATCATTGCCATGTCGCCGATACGGCAGAACTGATGAATTCCAGAAATTCCACCCACAACGACTCCGTTGTGAATTTCTACGTGACCTGAAAGCTGAACAGAATTGGCGAAAATATTATCGTTGCCGATGATACAGTCGTGCGCCACGTGTGTGTAGGCCATAAAAAGATTGTTGTTGCCAACAACCGTTTTGCCACCACCCTGAACAGTACCCGGTTGAAGAGTGGCGCACTCGCGAATTTTGTTGCGATCACCAATCAACAGCAGAGTGGGTTCGCCTTTGTACTTCAGATCCTGCGGAACGGCGCCAACACTTGCGAATGGAAAAATCTCGTTCTCTTCGCCAATCGTGGTGTGGCCATCGAGCACCACATGAGACACCAACTTCGTACCGCGTCCAATTTTTACGTTTGCGCCCACCGCACAATAGGGGCCGATAACAACATCAGAAGCAATTTCAGCACCTGAATGTACGATTGCAGTTGGATGAATAGACACGGACTGACTCATGACGTTCTTTCCTCGAATCTTCAGACGTTCCGGCACTCTGACCTGATTTAGATTTTCGGTGGCTGTGCCAACACGGCCGAAAACTTCGCCTCTGCGACAATCTCTCCATCGACTTTTGCGATTCCGGTGAACCAAACAAATGGACCGCGGTGGCGTTCATATTTTGCATAGTAGTGAATGATGTCTCCGGGCACGACAGGCCTGCGAAATTTGACGTCATCCATGCCGGTGAGCATGCATTTTTTCTCGACCTGCTGTGCATGTCTCTCGAAACTCGCAAAACACATTGCAGCAGCTGTTTGTGCGAGGCCTTCAACCAAATATACACCCGGAACAATCGGCTGATTTGGAAAGTGTCCGGCAAGATAACCTTCACCACCTGTGACGCACTTGATGGCATGAATTTCGAGCGTGTCGAAATTAATCGACATCACTTTATCAACGAGCAAAAGAGGCGGACGATGCGGCAGCAACTCACAGACTTTGAGATAATCAAACAAAGGCTTTTGTGTTTCCATACCGTCATCCTCAGAGAAAATTAAAACCAATTTCAACAGAACTCAGCGATCCGAATTCTCTTTTTTCTGTTTGCGATTTTCTTGCCGTTCTTTCACAACCTGCGAGAAAACGGCTTCTCGCTTTAGAAACTCCCTATTGGGACGTGCGGGGAATCCAACATAAACCCCCGCCTCATTCAAGCTGCGCGTGACTCCCGACTGCGCGAGAACAGTCACTTGATCGACGATTTTAAGGTGTCCGGCAACGCCAACTTGTCCGGCCAGCGTGACACGATTGCCAATTTCACTTGAACCAGCAATCCCGGTCTGTGCTGCTAAGAAGCAGGCTTTACCAATTTTCGCGTTGTGACCCACCTGAACCAATGAGTCCAGTTTGGTTTGCGCTCCAATGACCGTGTTGAGCATGGCCCCGCGATCGACCGAAGCATTACTGCCAAGTTCGACGTCTGCGCCGAGTTCAACTCCACCAACTTGAGGAATTTTAATGTTTTCCTGACCCGAAGGGGCAAAGCCAAAGCCATCACCACCAACCACGGCACCCGGATTCAAAATACAACGGTCACCCACGTGGCAGCCTTCACGCACGACTGAATTGGGGTAAAGGATGCAGTCTTCGCCAATGCTAGAACCTGCCCCAACAAACGCCCCAGCGTAAAGAACCGAGCCACGCCCAACAACTGCGCCCGGCCCCACATATACGAAGGGAAAGATCGTTGCTGAAGGGTCGATGCGTGCGGATTCATCGATAAACGATTGCGCAGAGACACCCTGAAAACCATGTTTCGGCTTGAAAAAAAACTGCGCGACCCGAGCAAAAGTTGCATAAGGGTCGCGGCAAACAAAAAGCACTGCATGCGGCTGACCACGCAACTGCTCGGCATGAGCCTGACTACACAAAATTCCACCCGCACGACTCTGGCGGGCGTCGTCGAGGTAGCGCTCGTTACTTAAAAACGAAAGCTGGTTTTGCGTTGCCGAAGAGAGAACCGAGAGTCCGCTAAAAGGTCCAGCCTGCCGCGGATTCTCCTCGTGTTCGAAAACCTCACAGCCAAACCTCCCGCACAGCTCCGAGAGAGTGAGGCTCATTATTTTTTAACCTTGTGCCGCTGATTGTAGATCGTCACGATGTCAGACGTAATGTCTGAGTTCTGAGCGATATAAAGAACAGCTCCGGCGCCTTTTTCGAAGACGAGATCAAAACTGTGCTTCTTCGCGTATTCTTCCACCAGCGCAGACAGTTTTTGGAAGATTTTCTGGGTTTCCTGCATCTCTTTCTGACGCACTTCTTGATCCAGAGTCATTTGGGATCTTTGGAAGGCCATGAACTTAGCCTGAAGATCGCGTGCGCTCTTGTTCTTTTCATCTTCAGACAACACCGCCCGCTTGGCCTCGAAGTCATCTTCAAGTTTCTTGAGTTCCTGCTGCTGAGCAAGAAGTTCTTTTTTGCGGGACTCAACTTCTCTTTCAATTTTCGCCTTAGCCGCCTTTCCTTCTTCCGTTTGAAGGATAGCCACCTGAAAATCGATCAGTGCAACACGGTTGGCCGTTGCGGCACTTTTACTTGGCGGAGCGGCTAGAACTGGAGCCGACACACCAAAAGCGACGGCTGAAGCCGCGATACAAGCGAAACGCAAAGAAAAAATCACAGTTTTGACCTTTTTCTCTGCGATCTTTCTGAATAAATTA
>CAYWSV010000183.1:2798-4853 GCA_964460155.1 uncultured Oligoflexia bacterium
TTGAAAGCAGAGCGGTAAGCCATAGTATCCTCCGGTCTAATCGTCTCAGCGCGTCAAGCTCGAAACATTATCATTTCCAACGGAAAAGATGAACTCCATCGTCCCCAGACGTCCACCTTTTTGCACAGGCCAAGCCCACTCAAAGCGGAAAGGTGCGATTGGCGTTTGCCAGCGCAGGCCGAACCCTACGTCATGCTTGAAGTTCCCAAGCTCGAGTGATTCGTGTTCATCGAGCACGGTTCCTGTTTCGGCAAAGCTCACAAGGCGCAAATTAGCCTCGGGAATGAGGGGGACAAAATACTCGGCCGCGCCATAAATGCGTCTGTTACCACCTGCCAAAATCCGGTTCACAGTCTGCGAGAAGGGCCCATTGAGCACCTCGATACGCGGTCCGATGATGTTTTCGTCCTGATAATATGCCTTCATGTTGTACAAAGTACCGAGACTGAGGCGCTCCCAGTAGGGAATGGTCTGGCCGTTGATGGGATAGACCATCGACGGTTCGAGTGCGAATCGGAAGTTGGTTTTGAATTCTTCACCAATCATTAGCGGCACATAATAATTGACCGACATCTCAGCCAATCCGAATTGGTTGTTGCCGCCAAAGACCTTCATAGCAAGAGCATTGGATGCCGAGAACGAGAAGCCCGATGTTGGCATCAGGAAGCTATCCGTTTTGTCGTAACTGATAGACTGAGTGAATTTCTCGGTGACACCTTGCTTGGTAAAGAGCTTGCCAATGGGGGTTACGTCGTTGCGAATAACGCGCTCGACCGAATATCCACCGCTCACACGCAGGTCTTCAAAGATCTCGCGCCCAACATTCAATCCAACACGCAGAACCTTTGAAAAACGCTCGGGCTCGAACGGAATAGGCTGAGAAAGTTCGTATTCATATGAACCGAAGCCAGTCATACTCCACGGACCATCGTTCAAACTCGGTTCGGTGAGATTGATATTCAAACTGTAACTGCCAGTGGGATTGAAGTTCGCCGAAAGACCAGCGTTCCACCCTTTTCCAAGCAGATTAGCCTCGGAGTATGACCCCTGAGCAAAGAAATTGATTGAGCGTGTGTCCGAAGAGGGCGACGCGCCCAAAGATGCGGAAAGTGTTCCCGTAGATTTTTCTTTGACCTTTATACGCAGGTCCATACGATTGCTGCGCACATCTGGTTCGCGCAAGATTTGAACTTCCTGAAAATACCCCAAGCGTTCAATGGACGCCTTACTCTTCTCAAGCCGTGTGGCGTGGAAAAGATCACCTTCGGCAACCTTAATCTTTCTGCGAATCACATTGTCGCGGGTTTTGGCGTTTCCTTCGATAACGATATTGCGGAAATAAACTTTTTCACCTTTGGTGATCACAAACTCGATATCTATTTTTTTGCTCTCACGGTTGGCCGCGGTTTTAGGAAGAATGTCGGCAAAAGCGTAACCGTGATCTCCGTATAGGTCCGTGAGCGTACGCAGATCGTATTGAAATTGAGAGACGCGGAACCATTTTCCAGATTTCATTTGAAATTTATCGACGAGTTGTTGTTCGTTGTAGAGTTTCTCACCCGCCTCATTGAGCAGGAGGTCGCCACTCACTTTGACGCTGCCCACCTGAAAACGCTCACCCTCTTCAATATTAAAACTCACGTCGACGGTTTGGCGGCCAATATCAAGACGCGACTGAGGGGTCGAGATATTTGCTTCTGCAAAGCCATTATCGCGATAAATATAAGAGAGAAACTCTTTATCGCGATTAATAAATTCATCTTTGAATGCACCAGCATTCGTTAGCCAAGACGACCACCGCTTTTCACGGGTTGCCATGTTGGTCTTTAACTCAACATCCCCGAAATGGGCATTTCCAATCAGATTCACATGCGAAACCCAAACAGGATTATTTTCGATCACCTGATAAACGAGATTCACTTCTCCCGTTTCCGTGGCCTCAACAGTGTGGCTTGCGCGCGCCAGATAGTAGCCCTTTTCGACGTACATCTGTTCAATGGTGCGCAGGTCAGAAGTGATTTTTCGCTCATCAAGAATTGTAAATTTTTTCACTTG
>CAYWSV010000183.1:4863-6698 GCA_964460155.1 uncultured Oligoflexia bacterium
TTTCACTTGCAATTTGTCGGAAAGAGTCGATGACGAAATGGCATCGAATCCAACGAACTTAATCTCACGCACGCTGGGTTTCTCATCGACAAAAACAATGAGAGCGACACCGTTGGGCCTGATTTGCGCATCCACACGCACGTCTTTGAAATATCCGCTGTTGAAAATGCTGCGAACATCTTCGCTCACTTCAACATTATTCAAAACGTTTCCGACCTTGCTGTCCATGAGCCCAAGAATGGCATCGGGTTGAACAGCTTTATTACCCTGCACTTTTATCTCGACAATCTTTGGTTGATTGTCGGCCTCGGCTCCCTGCGCAGACGAGTGTCGATTGGCGAAAAACATGCTGGGCATGAAAACGCATATCAACAACACGGCGAGCCAGGAGCGCCTGAAGCTAATCATCATAGAAACTACACCCTTCTGAGTTGGCAAGCCGGGCGACTATTTATCATTACAAGAAAATTTGCAAATGACGGAGCCGCTGGAATCGGCTTTCAGCGCCCCGAATCGCCGATAATTCGTCCGTCACGCATTTCGATTCGGCGTGGCAGCGAATGTGCGAATTCCTGATTGTGAGTCACAACCATAAGAGTCGTTCCGAGTTCGCGATTTATTTCAGCAAACAACTGATGAATGTTGGCTGCATTGCGGCTGTCGAGGTTCCCGGAAGGTTCATCGGCAAGCAAAAGGACGGGTTGATTGATGAGAGCTCGCGCAATTGCAACACGCTGCTGCTCACCGCCGCTCAGCTGTCCGGGATAATGGCCGAAGCGCTTTGCAAGCCCGACTCTTTCGAGAAGTCCTTCAGCGCGCTTGTAAACGACATCTGGTCGGCCACCGGCAATGAGTCCGGGCATGACAACATTTTCAAGAGCACTGAACTCGGGCAGCAAATTGTTATGCTGAAAAACAAAGCCAATGTGACGGTTGCGAAAATGACTGACTTCTCGATCACTGCCCTGAAACGGATTAAGCCCACCCACTCGGACCTGTCCCGAAGTTGGAGAATCCAGAGCACCAACAATGTGCAGAAGCGTGCTTTTTCCGGAGCCACTTTCACCGACAATGGCCACACACTCACCTGTCAGAATAGAAAACGACACCCCAGCAAGAGCCTCGAGCTGAAGCTCGCCCATGGGATATATTTTTTGGAGATCTGTGACTTCAACCGCTGGGTGCGCCATTCTGCATTCCTTCGCAATTTTTTTTCAAACAGCCCGATCGGATAACGTTTCTACGGGATCAATGCGCATCACTTCGATGGCTGGCCAAACCGAAGCAGCAATCGACAACAGTAGACTTCCCAAGCTCACCATAAACAAATCAGGCCACGAGATTAGAACAGGAAGACCACGTCCCGAGTATGCATCTTGCAAAATTGGCAGTGGCACTTTCGAGACGAATTGCAAGAGAATCAATCCCACCGAAAGCCCAAGTAAGACTCCGGCCAAACCGATGCTTCCACCTTTGAACAAATACAGCAGGCCAAGATCGATGCGTCTTAAACCCAGAGATCTTAGAATCGCCATTTCGCGAGCTTTTCTGCGCACAGCGAGCACAAGCGTAATTGTAATACTGAAACATCCCACCAGAATAACCATGTAGAGAACGAACGACATTCCCCAACGCTCGAGTCGGAGTGCCTTGAGAAGTGCTTTATTGGATTCCGTCCAAGGTTTGGCGCGCAGCTGTTCGGCAGCGAGCAACTCATTCAACTCAGCAGCCACACTCTCCGCTTCAAGGGGTTCCTTGAGTGCAACCTGAATTCCAGACCATTCGTTTTCAGCGTCGATAAATCTTGCCCCTCAATTTTGTTTTCTTGAATGAAA
>CAYWSV010000184.1:0-6671 GCA_964460155.1 uncultured Oligoflexia bacterium
CGGAGCCAGACACACGGCGCCCATCACCAAAAACACCAGATTCTTCTTCATTAGACCCTCCCTGTCTAGGTCACGTCTCTTCCTAAACATAGCATCGGACGCTGTTCGCTAGACTTTAGTCAAATGCAGTTGTCCTCCCGCAGACACTCGGCTATTGGAGGGCGAATGAGCTCGGAGGATTCTATGTTTGCACGCGTAATGAGAACGGAAAATAGCGGTTCAATGGAAGCAGGGAAGGAAATTCCCGTGACAATCGTGACCGGATTTTTGGGTTCCGGCAAAACAACGCTTTTAAACCGTATGCTGACTGAATCTCATGGCAAAAAAATAGCGGTTGTTTTGAATGAAATCGGGGACGTCAATCTCGATTCCGAGTTGGTTGTCCAGACTTTGGGTGAAGAGCTCAAAGTCATGAACAATGGTTGTTTGTGTTGCACAGTGCGCGGAGATTTGACGCGTGTGGCCAAGGATCTTCTCAAAAACAAGGTCGACTTTGACCATCTTGTGATTGAAACAACAGGTATGGCCGACCCGAGTCCTGTGGCCCAGACTTTTTTCATGGACGAAGATTTGCAGCGACATTATTTCCTTGACGCAATTCTGACGGTCGTCGATGCATACCACATCGAAAAGAATCTCAAGACCGTGCGTGAAACGCAGGACCAAATCGGTTTTGCAGACATTATCATTCTCAACAAGACGGACTTGGTATCAACTGAAAAACTTCCCGAAGTTGAAAAGCTGATTCGGGGGATCAACGGCGTAGCCAAGCTTTTTAAGACACAAAAATGTTCGGTGCCGGTGGGAGATGTTCTTGGAATCTCGGCCTTTGATCTACAAGACAGGGTCAAAATTGATCCTTCGATTTTGGCTGAATATCACGACCACACTCACGATGATGAAATTCAAAGTATCTACATCGAAGAGAAACGCCCGCTTGATTTGGAAAAGCTCAACAAGTTTATGGCACTTCTTGTGAATGAGTTGGGTGAGCAAGTCCTTCGCAGCAAGGGTGTGTTGAATATCAAGGACAATCCTCTGCGGGTCGTCTTTCAGGGTGTTCATATGACCGTTGGCAGTTCTCCTGACCGCGAGTGGATGGCCGGTGAAGAACGCAAGACTCAGATGGTGTTCATTGGCCGTCATTTGCCCAGAGACATTCTCGCAGAGGGTTTGTCGATGTGTGTTGCCGAGTCCTGAAATCGCGTCATCAGATTGTCCCTGCCCACAAGACTCACCTTCCGCCCCCTGCTTGAATCACCTACCATTTAAGGACAATTCGCTGACAAAGAATTCAGGCAGAGGGTTCAGTCGTGTCCATCCAGCAACGAGCAGTCATTGTCTCTGACGAGCGTTTGAATCATCAAACGGTCAGAGGTCTTCGTGATGCTCTTGCCAAGGTGGGATTGAAACAAACTCTCTGCACGACAAGCCTCACCGATATTTCGAATGTGGTGATTGCCAGTCAATGGCCCATCGTCTTCATCGATCATGAACCAGAAAACGCAGATGGGTTACGACAATTCGAGCGCATCTATCGGTATGCCGGCAATCAGTTGTTTCATTATTTTATAATTTTGCCGACCGAAGAAAACACAATTGCACGCTGCTACAAAAGTTTAGGATTTTCGGGTGTCATTCGAAAGCCTATTCAGGCAGCTCAAATATCAGAAGTACTTACACCATTTGTGTATAAGTCTCCCGATAGTGGAACCAAATCAGCATACGAGTTTTGTTTGGCGATGCTGAAAAAGGACTACACATTTACCGAAAATATTCTGAAAACATTGAAACAAAATCACAAGTACAAACTCAAGGCCGAGATCGCACGAGCCTACCTGAATGATGTGCAGGGTGCAGGCACAAAAACGATGGGTATCTTTCAAAAGCTAATGAAAGATGAATTTGTCGAACTTCGGACGCTTTGTGAGTACGCCTATTTTCTAAAAAAGTTTTCAATTTACGATGAATGTAAGTCTGTTTTGGCTCGAATTCGTGAGGCTCAGCCAAAGCTCGTTGGAAAAATCTGGGAGGAAATTTGTTTTCTGAGCGAGTTTGAAAATCTCGATGAAGTTGCAAAAATCCTTGAAAAAATGGGCAGCGAAGAGATTAATAAATCTGATACTGATTCGAGTTTTGCTCGAATGATTTATTCATTCGGACTCGAGAGTAAAGTTAAAGATTTGCTTGGTGCGCAAAGCTCCGAACTTGCTGCATTCGAACTTCTTGTTCAAAGAGAATTGCAGAAGGAGCGCGAAAGGCAGGAGCGCGCTGCTGCTGCTCAAATGTCTAAATCAGCATAAACCAAACTGTAGAATCGAATAAACGTCAGAATTTGCGTCGGATCCGTTATCCCCAGAGTTCCCGTGGATGTTGATTGAGAGGTTGGATGATCTGAACAATGTCTCCGCCCTGTGCTTCAACAGGTTTCCCATCTGCATTACGCTTCGGATACTTTGGAAACATCAAATAACCCTCGACTGGCGCGAAGAGTTTTTCTCCGGCTCGCACCTGTCCCAATTCATCGCCTGCGCTGACGAATTGAAAGTTTTCGAATCCCGGGAGAAGGGCTGCATCGTCGCCGGGCCATGGCAGCTTTGCAGCAACCTGAAAGAATTTGAGGTCATCGCCCGAAGGTGGTCGTGCGGGTGTTGGAAGACGCCCCTGAGCAAGTTCAGTTTCAATGAAGCCCACAATGCGCCTAAGACTGTTCAAAGTCGTTTGGTAGGCTGCATGCGATAGTCCTGCGCGTCCAAGTTCGAGAGTCACGGCAGCGCGCCCTCGTGCACGCACCCATTCATCCCCGCACAGCCCTTCACTGGAAAAAGCGATCTTCATATTGCGAGTTACAAAATGCTGAGCCGCCTGCATATGTGCCGCCCAGCGGTACGATTCTTCATGATATGCGAATGTGAAAAATGGAAACACGGCGGGTTGATTGGTTTGATGATAATCAACGAAAAGATCCGCCTGTGCGAGAACCTTGGCCAGTTCCAAAGAACGTTGCCCTTCAAGTGAATTTGAATCTGTCAGATTAAAACAACGATTGAGGTCGCGTTCAATGAACCGAGTTCCAGCTTTAACTGCGTCAGGGTTGCCGACGAAGAAAATATAACGGCCGTGAAGTTGAGTGCTCTCTTCGCAAAGTTCGTTCAAAATTGCCAAAACGGCGGGAAGGCTACCTGTCTCGTTTCCGTGAATCGCTGAACCGACCACGGTTGTAAATTTGGATTGTTTCGGCCCAACGCCAATACTCCAAGGAATGTCCGAAGGAAAAACTTTCGAGGTCTCCTCGAATGCGGAGAGGAGGTCGTTGGCTGCAGTGTTCTCAGAAAACATGAATTATCTCTTTTCGAAGATCATCACCGATCGCGGACGCCGCTGCATTTCTCGCAGGGGTTGGTCGCCGCGCAAGATTGCCACAGAGCGGGTGATCTGGCCAGCTTCAACCTCAATCGACAGAGCGGCGACTTTCTGGAGAGTCATCAGGAGGCCAAGGCCGGCTCCTCCAGGACCCTCGTTGAGTTGAGGTTCGTCCTTAAATCCAAGCGCATATCTCACAGGCTTTCCGAAAGCCGATGCAGGAAATGTACCGTGGTGGTCGGTCACCGACAACGTGAGATTATATCCGTCACACTGACACTCAATTTCGATTTGTTCGCCTTCGTCGAGGCTGGGCTGTACAGAACGATCGACGGTTCTTCTCACAGGATGAGCATCCCAAATGGCGTTCATGAGGAATTCGTCGACTATATCTCCCATGTATTTTGGGTAGCTCGTAATACCGTTCACAAGAGTTGCTTTGTGAAATTGCAATTGTTCACTGAAAAACTCGATGACAGCTTCTTGAACTGTCGAGCGAATTGCGACGTCCTTAAGGACGATGGATTTACTCTGCAAGCCTTGCGGATTGAGAAGTCGCGGAACAACACCTCGAATCTGTCGGCTCAGTTCGAATTCCAATGCAGACGCAACGAAGCCTCTCAGAATCGTTGGGTTGGGTGCACCCAAAACATAACGTAGGTGACCAATCTCGGCTGCGATTGGTGCAAGAAGTGAATTGTCTTTTTCGGAGACCAAAAGGATGGTTCGGTGGTCGATTTTATGGCCATGTTTAGTGACGGCGGTCAGTAGCCCGGCCGGGTCGGTGACATAGAAGCACTCGGAGTCATCAGCCATTTCAGAGCTAATGGCTGACGCGGGTTGGTCTTCGACGAATTCGTAGCTGCAGTCGCCGGCACCCAAATCTATGGCATCGATGTGCGCATAGTGGAGCTTTGCCCGAAGATCTGCATCGCAAAAGACTATTCTGCTCAAAATCCGCCCCTAAGGTTTTTGTGCTCATGAGTATCTTCGGCTTTTTCCTTTGCTGGGTCAAAAGGTTCCGTCCACATTTTGGCACTCGGTCATTCATTTCTGGGTCATTTCAGTCCGATACAGCGCAGAGAGGTGAAAGGGGGATAAGATGAAATTATCTACAAGCCCATTCAGGATTGCGCTCGCGCTGGGTCTGTTCACGGGGGTTAGCTCTCAGGCTTTTGCTGCCGGAGCCCTGCAGATCGTGCCCTATGCATCGGTGAGTTCCACCAAGGCCATCAAACCATCGAGCGTGGGTAAAAAGACCTCCTCAACCGAGGTCACGGAAGAGAGTGTCGCTCAAAGAACGACCTATGGTTTACGAATCAATATGAAGCTTTCGCGATTGCTCAGCCTGCAGATTCAGGGCGGCACGAACAAGCTCGATCAGACACGCAAAGCTGTCGCAATGCGTGACGAATATGGTGATATTGATTTTACCAAAGATGCAAACGTCGACCCCAGTGCTCAAGATGCGACATACAAATACAGCGAAGAGCAACGGGTAGGACAAGCGAAACTTGCCATTCAACCGCGTTTGGGAAGTATTTTGCGTCTAAATATAGGCGCTGGCGTGCGCGCTCGTGAGCGCTTCGTTAAGGTCACAGACAATGCCAAGGGCACGGATACTTCTATCCATGACCCTATTCGCTATAATGCGCTTGCAACTGCGGGATTTAACGCGCGCTTGTTGAAGGCCTTTACAGCAACAGTTGAGTATAATTTTTACTTCTTAAAATTCCCCAAAACGGAGCCACACGAGCAGGAAGCTCTTATTGGTTTTGGATTCCAGTTGTAAGTTTGGTGTGGTTCTCATCGAACTGGTACGTCAATGCGATGAGAACACCCCAAGTCACATCATCTTTTGTGCTCGCACGAACGACTCCAATCTCAGTTCCAAATGCATCTGACAACTCGTATGGAAATGCCAGTGTATAACTTGTGGAGCTTGGTTCGCTGAGAATAAAGTCCGCCTCAATATAACTTTCAAGCCGATCATTGATATCGAAATTGAACTGGGGAATCAGAATTTCTGAAACCGCTTTGCCATTTGCAAACACGGTTCGAAAATAGTCGGTCTTGAATCCTGATTTTTCGTGAATTTCCCATGCAAGGGAAGCGCCGAGCGCCGACTCAGCAAAAGTACTGAGTACTTCGGTGACTGTCTCAATATTTTTCTTCTTCTTGCTGAAAATAGCGTTCGTCGACAATATTCTTGAGAGCTGAGAAACGTCAGAATTGTAAAAAAATCGTTGATAGAAAACACTCAGTGAGTTCTGCTCATCTTTCGAAAGAGTCAGTGATTGATTTAACCCGTATTGGAGAATTGAGGGTTGGTTTTTCTTGTTGGATTTAGTTGATGGATTATTGACCTTTATCGAAGTTCTTTTGAGTGAGAGTCTTTCTGTAAAAGAAAGCGACAGAGGTGATTGAATAAGTGGAATATTGAAGCCGCCCAGAATCCCATAGGTCGTTATTTTATCTCTCACCGAATGATTTAGCGTTGCTCCCAGTTGCGGTTTGAATGTTCGCGTCGAGGACAATAAAAGAACTGCACTCAAATTGTCGTCGAAGTTTTGTGGGTTCAAGTAGGGCGACGCGTATTGTCCAGAGAAATCAGATTTGAGATAAAGGCTTCCGCTTTTCTTTTCTGTTTCAAGCGTAAACGCACTCGATTGAGACTCTGGGTCGAGAGTGCTGCTGAACGACACGTCGGTAACACACCAAGCTGATTGGGACGCACTCAACAAACCGGTCGAAACAAAGAGAGTGCATCGTTTGGCCAAACCGAGTTTCATGGAATCTATGATCCTTAGTGTTTGCGTCGTCGCACGACTTCGCTTGTAGCTCGCCCCTGCAGTTGATTGACTCTTCTATTAGCAAAGCATGCTGGCTATTTGTTCAATATCACTTGAAAAATTTTAACAGGAAAAACAATTTTGGTCCTTCGAGTTATTTTCGCAATCGCCCATTGACGACCTCGAGCGCTGGTGGTACCACCCCGAGCGCTCTGAAAGAGGAGCACGGTTCTTTGAAAAGTTCATAGGTGAGAAAGTTCTTACTGATTAAAAGGCTTCTCGGTTTACTGACCATTATCTCGTGTGGAGAACACGCGAGCTCTGATGAGAACCCCGTGCTTGTGGGTTCAACTGAGAAGTGCCGGCTTCAGATGAAACACACACATCCTCAACGCTGTGTGTCCAGATGTTACCTAAAGTAACATTCGAGTTTCATCTCTCATCGCTGAGTGGGCCGGAGAAAAAACGCAAGGGTGTTTCCCAGTGGGAATCATCAAGCGCAGTAAGGGCATGCGA
>CAYWSV010000185.1:0-4859 GCA_964460155.1 uncultured Oligoflexia bacterium
AAATTGGTGTCGCTGATATAGGCTCTTCGCCGGATGTTGAACTCTCGGACAGCTCATTGTCGGGAGGACTCTCTGATTCCGACGCCTCGCAGATGTCTGCAGTAGGTTCAGACGCCTTCGGAGAGATGGACTCACTGATGACCGATGGTTTTGCTGATCCGGCGTCACCATCTGCAGGTGAACAGTTGCTCTCTGGAGCCTTCGCTGAACAGGCTCAAAGAGGATTCTCGGATTCAGGCGGTTCAAATGGCTTCAGTGGCGGGGATTCTGCGCTGAGCATGCTCGCGAATTCTGGTCCTGACAGCGCAAATCTCAAGGCAACGAGGGAAAAGCAAAAACCAAAGCCTCCAAGCCCGCCCAAAGATGAATTTGAGACTGGATTTTCTGATATTGGAATTGATTCGGCTTCAAAAATCAATGTTCCGCCGGTTTTCAATAAAAACACAGAAGAACCAGAGACCAACGTTCTGGCTGCTGATGTCTTGGCTCTATTGCAGACAACAGATGCTCAGGAAAACCTAGAACTCAATTCTCGCCAGACGAGAGAATTAAATACTCTGAAGGTGAATGTTGATACGGATCTGCTGGATAAAATAGGTGCAGGCGACGAGAGTGAAGATGACTCCGGGGTGGTTTATCTGCGTCGGAGCGACATGAAACCCTATCGCCGTAACAATGCGAAGTACGGCTGCAGCGCGTGTAACAAGGAATTTTTTACTAAGGAACAGGTTGAGGCCTGCTTTTTTGGTCATCCCGAAGAAGGCTCAGAGGAAGCGAAAGCTCTGCTCGCAAAAGGCGCAAAAATCGCAAAAAAAACCGCAGCCTGAGCCCCTCTTTTCAATGATTTCTTGAAATCGTTCCAACTCTCCTATAAAGCCCAAAAAGTCTTTACCTCAGGGAGGGTTTTGGGATGTTTTTAAGAATTTCTTTGACTTTGGCAGTCGCTTCCGTGTTTTCTGTTGTCGCTCATGCAGATGATTCAAAAATCGGCACGCGGAAAAATCCTCTCAAACTGGTGATGGTTCCTTCAACCGACTCCACCAAAATTCTCTCCAGCATGAAGCCCGTTGCGCAATGTTTGGAAAAGGAAACAGGACTCACGTTCGATATCTCTGTTCCAAACAGCTACATTGTGGCCATTGAAGGCATGGGCTCTAAAAAAGTCGACATCGCTTTTCTTCCAACCTTTGGATACCTTCTTGCGCACGAAAAATATGGTGCAGAAGCAATTCTCAAAGCATCACGTAATGGTGAAACAACCTATCGTGCTGCAATTCTTGCGCGCGCTGACAAGAACATCAAATCGGTAAATGACCTCAACGGAAAGAAGATCGCTTACGTCGATCCTGCATCCACATCAGGCTACATTTTGCCCAAGAAGCTTTTCATGGATTCAAAGGTCAAACCTTCACAGGAAGTCTTTCAAGGCAAACATGATGCAGTGGTGACTGCAGTTTATCAGGGTCAAGTCGATGCGGGAGCTGTGTTCTATAACAAGCCTGTTGATGGCAAAATTAAGGACGCGCGTGAGAAGGTGAAAATTCAGTTTCCCGATGTCGAAGACAAGGTAAAGATCGTCACGCTCACAGACGACATCCCCAATGATCCAATTGTAATTCGTAAAGAAATTCCGGCTGAGGCAAAAGCCAAGGTCGCAAAAGCATTTCAAAGCTGCGTTGTAAAACTTCCTGATGCGTTCAGGGGAATTAACAATTCAGATGCCTTTGCAGGTGTTAAAGATAGCGACTACGACGGTGTACGTAAAACCGTTAAGCTTCTGGGCATCAACATCGGTGCCGAGTTGGACAAGAAAAAGTAATGTGACTTGAGGGTCCGCTTTCAGCTGACTTTTTTTTTGGATTTTCAGTATGACATCTGCTGCCAAGAGTCTTGAACAGAGAATTGTCGGCTGCACTGCGTGTGATCGCATGCGTGCGCATTGTCATGAGATTGCGACGACCAAGAAGAAAATGTTCTCGGAGTGGCAGTATTGGGGACGTCCTGTTCCCAACTTTGGTGATCCAAATGCTGAATTTGTGATTGTTGGACTGGCGCCTGCAGCACATGGCGCAAATCGCACGGGGCGGATGTTTACCGGCGACCAAAGTGGCGTCTGGCTTTACAGGGCTCTGTACAAAGCAGGATTTGCCTCGCAAGCCGAATCAACAGCGCGAGATGATGGCCTGCACCTCACGCGCTGTCTCATTACAGCTGTGTGTCATTGTGCTCCGCCGGACAACAAGCCCACACCAGATGAAATCATGAATTGCTCAGGTTTTTTGGACGAAACTTTTGAAATTGCGCGAAATAAAAAAGTCATACTGTGTTTGGGTCAAATCGCGTGGCAAAACGTGTGGAAACTTTTAGTTCGACAAGGAATGGCGAAAGTCGCGGAGCGTGTTGAATTTGCGCATGGAGCTGAGGCGACTCTTTCCAATGGGATTCGAGTTCTGGCGAGCTATCACCCCAGTCAGCAGAATACCTTTACGGGTAAACTCACAGAGCCAGAGTTTGATAAAATTTTTTTTCGCTGTCGTGATTTGTTGTCGTGAGATAAATAGTCTGTAAAAGATAGGAAATTTCTGTGCCGTTTATTTACAGTCGTTTGATGGAAAACCCTCGACGGCCAACTTTGCCTCATCGCTTTCGATTGAAAAGACGAAGTCGCTCCAGTCCACTGCGGGAGAAATAAACTTTCCAAAATCAGCTGAGGCTGGATTGTTTTCCGTGTAGCCGTTGCGAATTTCACTGCATTTTTGGTCTGTCATGAGCGTAATTGGAACCAATTTAACCGTGCCATCGGGATTGCTTTCGCAAAACTTCCACGCATTTTTCCAGTAATCGTTGTTGGTATCTTCAAATAAAACTCTGAGTCCGTGACTCGCTGACCCTGCGATTTGTTGAACTTTGAAAAATTCAAGATCGTCTTTCAAAGCGGTTGACCGTTGATATTTGTCAGATGCTGTAGGCTTGTCGAACGTGACGTCAGCCTTGAGCTGCAGAACATTGCATTCGCCCTTGCGAACGTCGAGTTCGATGACTTTGTCTTTGTCATCGCAGCTGATGGGAAGCCATTCTGCGTCCTTCACTCCAGCAACGCGAAGTGAAAACGTCGTTTTGCGCTCACCTTTGCAGTTGGCAGTGACGAGCTTAAGTGAGGCCTTTGAGTCTGGGGGAAGTTCGGCCTTGACCACAGTATTGCTGTTGGTCTGATTCGTGGGATCTTTGCTCTTCCCGTTCGCAGGGGCCTGTGCCTGTACAGGCGGAAGAGCGCCGACCGGAACCTTTTGATCGGACACCACTGCCTTCGTGCACGAGAGAAGAAAGCAGCTCGCGTGAAATGCGATGAGTGTGCTCGAAGTCCGCATCTAGAAAGACCTCCAGAACTCATAGGATTTCGGAATCATCCAAGAAAAACTTTAATTTAGAAAAAATCAGCGAGTATGACCTCTTACGGCTCGTCTTTAGGGAGATTTTTTCAAAAGCCGGAGAAGGAGAGGGGATGAGAATAGTGAATATAATCTTAAACATATGTATCATGGTTGGCCTTTTCTGCGGCGTAACCGCCAATGCCCAGCAGAACAAAGGCGCAGCCCCGTTAGCCCAAAAGGGTCATGCTGAAAAGGCAGCAACCACGCCAACTCTGTCGGACTGGTTGGCTTTTGGCTCCGGATGCAATTCATCAAAGTTGAAACCAACTCAGGATGTTCGTCTTGAAACAACATTTGATTCAAAACTTTCGGCAAAAATATTCATTCAGTCTCTGAGGCTCAAGATGGAAGAAAAACAGAGTGGGCTGAGTGAATGCGCGTTGAGGCTCAGTGTGCAGCCTGCAGCATCGTATCGTATTTCGCATGTATCTGCGCGCACGCGCCTGATGGCCACCAAAGATCAGTCGATACATATGCGTTCGCATATTTTACTTCTTGTGGGCGACACTCTTGTTGCACGACAGTCGTGGGATCTTCGCACTGTGGATTTTGCGCGTCACCGTCAGCAGGATGTGTTCTTGTCGGCCGGGTCAAACGGCATCGAGTTGATGCCGCGCACCGAATGCGGAAAACCTCAAATTATTGGAATGGATTTCACGTTCGAGGGCAAGCGGGACTCCGCAAGCATTCAAAAGACGGCTCAGAAAATGCCCCAGCCAGCAGAAACGTCAGAACTTAAAACAGTGAGTCTTTCGGCCGGGGAAAGGAGTGAGGCTGCAACGATCGATGTATTCTTCGAGAAGTGCTCGAACTGAAGCGCTCAGAAATCCTGTTCCCCACCTCCGCCTCCGGAGGAGCTTCCTCCTTCAGCAGCAGCGGGTTGCTCTTCATCACGCGCTTGCTTGACCTGTTGGACGTAAATTTTGATTTTATCAGCTGTGTCCTGATCGGGAATTCCTGACGAGGCGAGTGCATCCTCAGCCTGAAGTGCAAAGCTCTTTGCTTCTGTCTTGTATTTATCGCGCGCGAACAAAATCATTGATTTCAACTCTGCGACTACATTTTCCTCGAGGTGACTCTGGGGTTCAACAACAGCAAGAAGCTTTGCAAGATCACCCGCAAGTTTTGAAAGTTCAAAATAGCCAAGTGCACACCAATCGACACCCGGAATCTCGCAGGGAGCAAGCAGGTTTGCCTTTACGCGTTCGTAGTCCTTCGACAAACTCTGCATGGCGATCTTGAGATCTTTCATGTTCATGATCTGGCGCGCGCGCAGGGCATTGATCTCAAATCGTCCTGCCAAATAACGTGCTTTGGCCTGCATTTTAAAGCCATCGGGAGTTGCTGGACGAATTGCAATTGCGGCTGCGGCTGCCTTCTTTGCTTGGTCATCGCGTCCCAATTTCTGGTAGACAGTCAGAAGGTTGA
>CAYWSV010000185.1:4869-6617 GCA_964460155.1 uncultured Oligoflexia bacterium
TCTTAGAAAGTCGCTCGAAGGCGCTTACTGCTGACATTGAATTGTTAGACTTTTGCGCGAGTTCGGCAATCAAAAGTAGGGTGGTCTTTTGTTCGTCTGGCGATTTAAGCAATCTTAAATGGCGCTCTAGTTCTGAAATAGCCTCGGGCAACTTGTTACCATCACGGAAGGACTCTCCAGCCCGCAAAAAGACTTTTCGTGTCAGGGCATCTTGCGGGTAAAGCTGTCCGTAGGTTTGATAGTGCTCGGCTGCCTTGAGGAATGCTTTTGAATTGCGAGCAAGTTCCGCAGCAGACCAACGAATTTCTTTGGCCTGAGGAAGTTTAGGATATGTTTTCAAGTACAGGTCGTATGCCTGCATTGAAAATTCTGTTTTCTTTGCGAGACCAAAGCCCACTGCAGCACGCTCGAGCGCAACAGGAGCATTGGGTGAAAGCGGGAATTCTCTTTGGAATCCGACAAAGCGCACTGCGGCTTGTTCATATTGCTGGCGATCGAAAAGTTGTTTTGAATTTTCGAAGACAACTTGTTCGAGAATTTTCATGAGACTGCGATAAGGTTCCCGCGATGGAACAACTCCCGACTTGATCATCAGCCTGACGAATTTCTCGACTTCGACAGTCTCTTTTCTCTGCATCAGGTTTTCTAAGAAGACACTTGCTGAATCACCCGCAAGCGGATGACGCGGCGCGCGCGTGAAGGCTTCTTCGTAGCGGGTGAGTGCTGCTTGTCTGTTGTTGCCCAGAAGCTGCACAAACGCCGACAAATAATAGAGATGATCGCCTTCACCCTTGGGGAGCATGTTTCTGAGCTTATCGGCGTTTCCGACATAGCCTGTGGCGAAGACGGGGTCACCGACGATCTTTTGTCCAGATGCAATGCGGATCTCACTGCCCAGACCCATGGCATGAGAGCGCGCTCTGAGATTGTATTGCAGTGCAGCAATAATATTAGGACGTGATTTAAATTTTGAAATAGCAAGTTCGGTGCGTCGGCCCACTTCATTAAACTGCTGCGTCTGATTGAGCATATCAATCATCCTGAGGTCATAATCCTCACGAGCTGCATATGCTGGAAAGCCACGAACGAAAGAGTCGTGCATCGATGCGATACGCAATGCCAGATCTTTATCGGGTTTGACTCGGAATTGTGACATAACCACATTCATCGAATGCAGCATTTGCGAATCAAGGTTGATTTGCCGTTGAATACCACGCGAAATTGCTCGTTCCCAAGCAATTTGAATCATCCTTGGATCATTTGAAGCAATTGTCAGATCGAGCATGCGGGCTTCAACACGTGTTTTGAGCGTTTCATTGATTTGACCCGCTGCGAGAGCATCGCCATATGCTTTGAGTGCTAGAGGTAGATTTTTTGTGTAAGCCTTTAAGGCGAACTCTTCCAGATAAGCACGTGCATAGTCGACCAAATCATTGTTGACGAGTGTTTGAAAGATTTCCTGATTGATTGCCTGAGTGTTTTGAATCCCCACGGCAATGAGGTTCGTTGCAGCTGCTTGAAGAATCGTGCCCGGGGTTTGTTCCTTGTCACCCTTTCGAATGTTTTTGCATGTTGCGATGACGTCTTGCAGCAGTGGAATAGCTGTTGTTGGTTTGTTTTTGGCAATTTCTTGTTCAGCGAGCATAAGCTTAAATGCAGCGCCTTCGTACTGGTCGGTGCTGCTTTGCATAACCTGCTCAATTGTTCCAAATGGGCTGGGGAGGCGATTTTGAGCAGCATCGAGAGTC
>CAYWSV010000186.1:0-6552 GCA_964460155.1 uncultured Oligoflexia bacterium
ATCCACTGCATGGTTACTGCGGTGGACCGAGAGGATTTAAACCTTTTTTATCCGTTGGTAGATTTCTTTGACGTCGACCTCAATTGAGGGATCCGTGAAGACGCTCTCTGGAAGTTTGAGTTTGTCTGCGATAATCGTCTGAACTCTGCGAATGTGAAGGTTCTTGCGCTCAAGCTGGTTTTTCGATGCCCATTGTGCAGCAGCGACGATAAGACTCGAAACCTGCTCAGCAGTCAGCTTTTCAGTGTTTATTGTAATATCGAAGTCTGAGTGGTCTAAAATATCGAGACCGTACAACTGCAAGTAGCGCTTCCTGTTCTGTTCATCTCTTTTCAACGTCTTGTAAAGGACAGCTTCATAGGTTGCTTCCTTTTCGCTCTCACGCTTATTGATGCGCCGAGCTCGGGCTTCCAATGGGGCATGCAGCCAAATTCGCAAGTCCGCGTCCATGAGCCATGCTGCAAGTCGCGTTCCCAGAACGATGTTTTCATTGAGTGCGGCCCGGATACAACGAAGGTCAGTCAGGTAGTCAAATATAAAATTATCCGGTGCTTGTTTATGCAGGTCATCAAAGCTCATTCCAAGGTCTTTTGCGAGGTCTCGAAATGTATAATTTACGATGTTTAACCCGAGAGCGCGGCCAACGTTTGTCGTTGCTGTGGTATTTCCGCATCCGCTGTGTCCTGAAATCGCAATCCGCATATGCCTAACTCTCCAGCTTTCATATTATTGGTTTGTATAAGTCATTTGTGTGTATTTTGCCACAGAGTGTCAAACTCTTTGAGTTTGACGAGAGCTTGTTCAAACACGTCGTCATCTGTGCTTATAACGAATCTCAGATAGCCTGGAAGTCCAGTCCAGGTTGAATTGTTGAGTAACACACCGGTCGAAGAAAAGATCTGCTGTGCAATTGTGTCTGCAGCATCGGTGTAATGGAAAGAAAGTTCGCTGTTCGAAGTCTTTCTTTGCTGTTCAATGTACTTGATGGGACATGCACAAACGAAAAGGCCGCCTTCCGATTCTACGACTTCCCATCCCAGTGATGAGAGGTGAGCGGACAGCCTTTGGCATCGGTCTTTGAGAACAGAACGCTGTGTACTCAGGAATTCATGAATGGGATGTGTCTCATCATTTAATGCTAAATAGATTTTCTTTGCGGCGTGCTTCACAGTGGAATGTGGAGTTGACGTCAATCGTGGGCGGATAGACTGCACAAGAGGGTCGTTGGGAATAATGGCCCATCCAAGCCTCAAACCTCCGCACGCAAGTTCCTTTGAAAGACCACCCATGACTATAGTTGGGACAGTCGTTATGAAATTTTCAATTGAGTCTCTGTTGAGCTTTAGGGCGCTTGACTTGCGATTAAACTCCAGCCCCGAAAAAATAGTATCGAGTATGAGCCCACACTTATGTTGATTCAGAACATCAATGAGATCTGAAAGTTCACCCGCGGTATAAATTGCGCCGGTTGGATTTACGATTGGTGCATTTAAATAAAGCCAATGAGCACCCGACAGAGAAAGGGATTCATCGAGTTCCTGAGCAGTGACCTGTCCCGCTTCACAAGCAGACTCCATAGTGGCTGCGAAAAGAGGAGCCACTCCATCTCCGATAAGCACGTTTGTTTCGGAGAAATCCGAGAGTCCAAAACGTTGAGCCGCAAATTTTAAAATTGCTGATTCTGCGCTCGTGTCAGGAAGTGTCGTGTTTTTCCGGAGGAAACTGTCCATGATTGCAGAGTACACAGACGGCGGGCTTCGCAATGAATTCTCGCCATAATCGAGTCTCAGAATCTTGTGAGTCGATTCAACTGTGGAGGTTATAATTGACGGGTGTGCAAAAGCCCGTTGCACGAACATTGGAAGAGTGCCGTGTTGAGTGCTTCCCTCTGGTTCGGGCAGTCGCAATGTTTCATTCTTGTTCTTTCGCAAGTCAGTGAGCTGAAAATTCAATAGATCTGCAAATATTTTTGAATAATATTTCTGCGTGAGCAATGGAGCTCTGCTGTATGTTAACTCTGCTGCGGCTGTAAGGTTGTGCAAAAGCGTTGCGTTTTCGGAAATCAGAAAACAAAGCTCGAGATCTACGTAGACTTTATTTCTGACAAGACCAAACAGCAGTGAAGTATGCTTAGGCAGCGGATGTTCGGCGAGGTACGAAAGAAGGCCGTGGGTTGATTGTTGGCTCGAGAGTTCGAATTGCTGCGAAAGATCAATCACCAATCTGCATGAATTTCGCTCGCACGTGTCGCACAATCGAATGAAGGAATCAATCGTCTTGATTTCAAAATCCTGAAGACTTGTAATGACAAGACTGGGTTTGAGTTTCTCAATTAACTTACAGATTTCGTCGACACGCCTTGGCGCTTCTAGAATATTCAGATTTGAGGACGTTTGATTCAATTCGTGTTTTCTTAGAAGTGAAATAAGGTCACTTCCAACGAGTGCGAGATGAGGTTGGAAGATTTGAATGTAGTTTTTAATGAGAGACCGTCTTGATGGACAAACAAAAATACTTTTTGCCGTTACGGGAATTCTCCAGTAGCTCCTAAAAAATTGTGCGATTTGTCTGCGTAGTTGTGGCTCACCCTCGGTGTCTGAGTAGGGTAGGTTTGGTTTTTGTTGGAGCCATTCAGAGATATTTCCTACGAAATTCAGTTTCTCGTCAGCCAATTCATCGTCATTGAATGAGAGATCAAGCGCGTTTCGCGCATCTTCGAAACCTGTTTGTGTAATAAGCTTGAAGATGGATTTTATGGGGGCAGACTGTCGTAATCGCGCCTCATAGACGCTCAGGCTATGAGCGATGCGTCCGCCTTTTTCGCTATATGCTTGCGCTGTTTGAGCGCAAATCGGTTCGTCGCTGTTTAAAGATGTAAAAAATTCAAACCTGTGTGTCGTCGTTTTTTCAATTTCAACCAGTGGATTTATGTCTGTGTCCTCGGCTTGCCAGACTTTGGTTGACCATATTTTTCGAACGTCGAAGCCACGACGAGTAAAGAGTTTTTCGAGCACAGAGGCGCCCGGACGTCCGCCCATGTTCAAAATAACTTTTGAAGAGGGTTTGCTGACCTTAATTGATTCCTCGAGTGCACGCGCAATCAGGCCCAAGCCAAATTGGTCTTCAATGTAGCCTTGTTTTTCGCAATAGTTGCTCAGTGAATAGAGAAATTGGTCGTCGGCTTTTTCATCAATCAACTGATTCGCAAGCAAAGGTTCTGGGCTTAAGACCTGAGGAATGCATCCAATGATCGTGTCGAGTTGAACGTTCTTTGTAATAACGTAGCCCAGAAGGTCAGAGGTATGGAATTCAACTCGATCAAACAAAGATTTACCTTCAACATCCACGAGTGGAGCGCCTGAATCGTCGAACGCGTTAAGAATGAGATTGATACGCGCGCAGACAATTGCCCTCGGGTTGATGTCGAGACCAAAAATTTTTGCAGGCAGATTCTTTTTGGCAAAGGCAATCGAAATCCATCCGTTTCCACAGCCCAGTTCCGCAAGCGTTTTTCCCTGAAATTCGCTCGTAGGGTACCGAGCGAGTCCTTCGTAAAAGGTGAAAGACCAATCCTCGGGGGTAAAAATGCTCGGCAATTGAATGAGTGTCAGTTGGTTTTCGGCAAGATTGTGGCCGTCGAGAGTCAAAGAGCTAAATGAAAAATGATACCGGTCTGAAAAATCGCTTGGATCCAGATCGAGTTCTTCAGAGTGCTTCCTCAGACGGGTTAAAAATCTTCGAACCTCTACTGTACCGGTGGGAGAGCAGGCTTGGTCAAGTAAGCTTTTGAGTAATTCATAAGCAGATTGACTTGATTCTGCGCACCGCTCCAGAAATTCTGCAGGCTGTTGAATTGTCATCTCGCCGTTCTCCCAAAGATAGACTGCGGGGACGATATTCGAGCCGTAGTGTTTTGCAACCTTGCAAAATATTCAATCCATCCGCAGACTGGCGTCTTTGGATCTTAGATTCTCATGGAGTGAGTCATGGCAGGTTGGTCATTTCGCTGCTTGAATACCCGCAGTCTTTCTTTTTTATGCCACAAAAATTTTAAACTGCATTCATTGTTTGCTGCTTGCGCGCTGATGTTGAGCGTGTCAGCGCAGGCGCAGTCTCCGGATGCCCCCGCGGCTGCAGTTCCTGCAGACAAAGGCGCATCCTCTGCTCAAACTGCTTCTAATGTGATTCCCTCAGACCCATCGAGCGTGAACCCTCTTCACTCAATTCCTCCGTCGTCGTTGATTGAGATGAGGTTGCATCCTGCGCAGCTTCCGCTCGAAGCAGAGCTCTCTTGCTCGTACCTCTTTGGTTGCCAGCTTGGTTTGACGCGCGGATTTTCGGTCGGCAGCGATGCGATAAAGACCTTGGGAGTTACCCTTCTCGGACAACATCTTTTCGGTCCGGGTGCTTGGACGTATCTCGATGGCGCTGTGGGGTATCAGTTTCTGAGACAAGTTGAACGTCAGGCAACCTTCATGGGTACGATTGGATACAAATCTTATAGTTATAAGAATTCCGAGTCGGCTAAACTTTCTCGAGCAGGTATGACTTTCAGAACGGCGTATGCTGAGTCCGTACTTCCCGCATACACGCAGGGTTTGGTCTTTGATGCTTTTTCCTCGACCCTATCGACGGCTGGCGGTGCAGAACTGCCATTTCTAAGAGCAGATGATAAAAAGGTTCGAAGTCTCATCAAAGAATTTGCTCTCTTTATGAGGAGCAATCCCGTAGTCCGTTTGCAGCTGCCAGCAGACTTGGAAGTCATTAATTGGAAGCCTTCGCAGGTTGATTTGCCCGCAGCGATGCGTGGGTTTCTGAGAGTGAATCCTATTTATGAACAGACCGACCTCATTCTTCGGAGCGGTGGTGAGAGTATTTATAGCTGGGTTGAGAAAAGGTTTGCCCTTCAGCTCATGCTCATGACGGCCTATGCTTCACCAGCTCAAAAAGCCGGCAGACTCGGACTTCTTGGAGGACTTGGGTTCGAGATGGCGGCAACACGGGACACCCTTGAGTCAAAGGCTCCTTCACAGGAGCTGAATCCCGTTGTTCCCGATCCGGCTCTGGTTTCCGGAAAGCTTGAAATTCAGGTCAACTACCAGTTCTAACAACTTCTAATCTTCTCGCTTGCGCAGCCTTCAGCTTTGTATTAAGCGAAACGACTCACGTCTGGAAACGGCCGATTTCGCGCTGTAACTCTGGATAAGTTGTGAATAGGAAGGTTGCCAATGGCAAAGAAACTAGTCGGTCTTATTAAGCTCCAGATTACTGCTGGACAGGCCACAGCGGCTCCGCCAATCGGTCCGGCCCTGGGTCAACGTGGTGTAAACATTGCGATGTTCGTCAAAGAGTTCAACGCTCGCACGCAGAAGCAAGCGGGAACTATTCTCCCCACGATCATCACTGTGTATTCGGATAAGTCATTCACATTCATTACAAAGACACCTCCTGCGACGGTGCTTCTGAAGCAGGCTGCGAAAATTCAGTCTGGAAGCAAGACTCCGGGCAAGGCTCTGTGTGGCTCTGTGACTGAAAAGCAAGTCGAGGAAATTGCGAAGACAAAACTTCCTGACCTCAACTGCTACGACGTCGAAACAGCTAAGCGCCTCATTAAGGGTTCTGCTCGTTCGATGGGCCTCGAAGTTAAGTAATTTAAACACCAGTGAGGGAGGCTTGCGGGCCGTTTGAACCTCGGGAGAATGAAATGAGAAAGATTGGTAAAAAGCTCGCTGAGGCGCGCAAAAAGGTTAACGCTGAGAAGCGCTATAGTCTGCCTGAAGCATCTGCTCTTTTGAAAGAAGTAAGCTACTCGAAGTTCGATGGAACTGTTGAAGTTGCCATGAACTTGGGTGTTGACCCCCGTCACGCGGATCAGAACGTTCGTGGTGCCGTTGTCCTTCCGAACGGCCTTGGCAAGAAGGTTCGCGTATTGGTTTTCGCTAAAGGCGAAAAGATCAAAGAAGCAGAAGAAGCTGGTGCAGACTACGTTGGCGGCGATGACATCGCACAAAAAATCCTCGGCGGCTGGCTCGACTTCGAAGCTGCTGTTGCAACTCCCGACATGATGGGTGTGGTTGGTCGTTTGGGTAAAATTTTGGCCCCACGTGGTTTGATGCCCAACCCTAAAGTTGGAACGGTCACCATGGATCTCCGCACTGCTGTTAAAGACGCCAAAGCTGGCCGCGTTGAATTCAAAGTCAACAAGGCAGGTATTATTCAGGCACCCGTTGGTAAAACGTCATTTCCTGCAACTGCAATCGAAGAAAATCTGAAGGCATTCGTTGATGCAATCATCAAGGCGAAGCCAGCAGCTGCAAAGGGAACCTACGTTAAGTCGGCGTACGTGAGCGCTACGATGAGCCCAAGCGTTCGTCTCGACACAGCGGAAATGAAGTAATTAATTAGTTTGTTCGTGGGTCGAAGACTGCAGGTTCTCGATGGTTCGAGGTAAATCCCGCATAGACTAAGACCCTCTTTTTCAACCGACGGTGAAAGCCGTCAATTCCGAAGGGAGGTTCGATTGGATAGGAATGCCAAAGTCGCCTGGCGCGA
>CAYWSV010000187.1:0-1005 GCA_964460155.1 uncultured Oligoflexia bacterium
TAACACCCACACCGGTTCCAACGGCCACACCTCGTCCAACAGTAACACCCACACCCGTTCCGACGGTTAGTCCAACAGCAGCTCCTGTTGGTAAAAACGCATCGTGTCATATCGAAACAGCTCAAAGCGTTCAGTGTTTTGACCTTTTCCACCCTCTTGCGGTGGAAAATGTGGGTAAGAACTGCGCCAATTTGGGTGGAGTTTTCTCAGCAGCTGCTGGATGCAAAGCAGCAGGTAAGGTGAAAGGCTGTAAGCAGGTCGATGAAGCAACTGGTACTCAAATTATGACGGAATGGGCGTACACCCAAAATGATGCCGGTCTTTTTGAGTTTATTTGCCCTAGTAAGAATAAAGATGGCGTGCGCGCAACATTAGTAAACCCATAATCCACGGTCTGTTTCCCTAGACAGCGGCATTCAGTCTAAACTGGATGCCGCGTCTTTTTGGAGTCATGAGCCGATTTATTCCCGAATGCGTTTGTAATAAGGCTCGGTCCAAACTCTACAAACCCTATTTTTGAGACGAACTCCCCAGTGTCCTTGAGTATTGGCGCGAGAAATCTTAGCGTATTGAAAAATTGGAGTCGTTCAATGACTGGATCTTTCTTTAAAGTATTTATTCAAGATACGGGTCTCTTGGTTCTCAGACTCTTTTTTGGTTTTGCTATGGCAGCCGCACATGGTTGGCCTAAATTGCAACGCTTTGCTGAATTGCAGGCAGAATTTCCAGATCCGCTGGGCATTGGAAACTCGAATTCACTAGTTCTCGTCATATTGGCAGAACTCGTTTGCGCATCTGCGGTTGCACTTGGTTGCTTTTTTCGAATCTCACTCGTTCCACTTATAGCAACAATGTTTGTGGCTGCCTTCGTGATTCATGGGCAAGACCCGTTCAAAAAACAGGAGCTTGCGTTCGCTTACTTGGCAGCATACACGGCTCTGATGTTCTGCGGTTCGGGGCGATTTTCGATTGACTTTTTACGCAAACGCAAGACTTTGACTCAGG
>CAYWSV010000187.1:1015-6537 GCA_964460155.1 uncultured Oligoflexia bacterium
ATTAAAGTAAACATTTTCAAAAAAGAGGAACGCTCGATATGGACTCGACTCCACAGACCTCTATTCCCAATGACAATAGCAACAAAAACGCGGGTATGTTTGCAAATATTTTGCTCAATATCGTCATTCCATCGGTTGTTTTGGCCAAACTCAGCACGCCCGACCGTTTAGGGCCTGTTTTGGCTTTTTGGGTTGCACTGGCATTCCCGTTATCGGCTGGTCTTTGGGAATTTTTCCGGAGTCGCACTGCAAACCTTTTCTCTGGATTCGGTCTGCTCAATGTGGCGCTCACGGGTGGTCTGGGCTTTCTTGCACTAGACGGTATCTGGTTTGCCGTAAAAGAGGCAGCGATTCCTTTTGCTCTTGGTCTTGCTGTTCTTGTTTCAACTCGAACAAAGAAACCTTTACTGCAGACGCTTCTTTTAAACGAGAGTTTGGTCAACACGGGTCTTATCAATGAGCGTTTGAACCACTCAGGTCGTCAGGGCGAGTTCAACACTCTGATGCAACGTGCATCTATTCTCTTCTCAATTTCGTTCTTTATGAGTGCGGCTTTGAATTTTGGCCTTGCGCGATACCTCTTAAAAAGCCCAGCGGGAACTCCAGAGTTTAATGCAGAGCTTGGTCAGATGACTGCAATGAGTTTTCCCATTATCGCTGTTCCAGTGATCCTCTTCACGGGATTTATTTTCTGGTACCTCTTTAATGGTATTACCCGCATAACAGCTTTGACGCGCGAAGAAATTCTCATCAATCATCGTAGATAGTCTTTTCAAATAAGTGACCTGCAGTTTTCAGATGCTCTTGAGTGCAAGTTCCAGCCAAGGAAGAAATGCCTTGAGTTTTGCAGCAGCTTTTTTTTGAGCAGGATAGACGATATAGACGTAGAATTCGCGAGTACCCCATTGGGGTAAAACGTGGACCAGTTTCTTATTCTCGATCATCTCTGAGCAAATTTCACTGGGAAGTAAAGCGATCCCAAATCCACCCGCTACAATCTTCATAACTGCTTCGACGTTATTCGCGTAAAGGCGACTCGTGACTTTAAATTTAGACTGTCGTTGCCCCTGATTTTCGAGGCTCCACTGATCAACTTCCGAGTTCCAGTTGACCAGTTGATGACTTCTGAGTTCAGAAATATTCTTTGGGATTCCCATTCTCTTCGCGTAATCTGGGCTGCAGACGAGTATAGAACGGTCTCGGCGAATTCTCTTGGAGAGGAGCGATGAGTCCTCCGAGTGACCAGCCCGCACACAGACGTCGAAACCCTCTTCGAGGATGTTTACGACTCGATCTGAAAAGTCGAGCTCGACTTTGACGTCTGGAAACGCATTAAGGAATCCGGCAATTTTTTCTGGAAATTTGGTGTTTGCGAGGTTTGGCAGAAGAGAGACCTTCAATTTTCCACTGGGAACGTCTTTATGTCTTCGGATTTCATCTCTCGCCTGAACAATTTGCTCGATTCCCATTGATACCAACCGTGCATACGTTTGGCCTGCTTCCGTAAGCCTTAGGGAGCGAGTCGTTCTTATAATCAGGGTTGTTCCAAGGCCTTCTTCCAGATCTCGTATCTTCTCACTCAGAGTGGATTTTGGGATTCCAAGAGCACGAGCAGCGGCAGTGAAGCTGCCTGAGCGTGCGACCTCAAGAAACATCCAGCTCCGATTCAAGTCGATCATATGAGCTCCAGTGCACAGGTTTTGATTGTTCGGTATGCCGAACAATGTTTTCGTTTTATTCTATCTTATCAATTTTAAAAATTAAACGATGATTAGAGTGTCGATGGTCGACAACCTCTAAGGAGAAAACTATGAACTCGAAGATTATTTCTACTGTTGTTTTTGCCACTTCTCTTTTATCCGGTGTGGGCTTGGCTAAGGATAAACCTTCAGCTGGACAATATCAGCTTGATCCCATGCATTCGAGAGTCGGATTTGAGGTTCCACATCTGGTCATTTCAACGGTTCAGGGTCAATTTAAAGTATTTGAGGGCAAAATTTACATTGATGACAAGTTCTCCCGTTCAAAGGTTTCGACATCAGTTGATGTTGGATCTGTGGATACAGGCGTTTCAAAGCGCGACGACCATCTAAAGAGTCCCGATTTCTTTGATGCACAAAAATATCCAAAAATGAGTTTCGAATCGACTTCAATCTCGGGGACATCTGATGCCTTCAAGATTGAAGGTGATTTGACAATCCGTGGGGTCAAAAAGAAAGTCGTGTTTGATGCTGTCTATCTGGGTCAGGTGACGGATGGCTACGGAAACCGTAAAATTGCTTTTAAGGGCAAGACAAAAATTAATCGTAAAGACTTTGGTCTTGTCTGGAACATGATGGTTGAGGCTGGCCCAACAGTTGGAGACGAAGTTACGATTGAATTGAATCTTCAGGCTGCAGCCGTTCAGGCGCAGGCAAAAAAGTAAGTTTGATACTTGGGCCGTCCGTTTGATACTCTAATACGCAGAGGAGTCCTCACATGACGTCACAACTTCCAACTTACTTTGTGTCTCATGGCGGCGGTCCTTGTTTTTGGATGGATTGGAATCCTCCTGATTTATTTCACGAACTCAAACGGTTCTTTGAAGATTTACCTGCACGACTTCCACAACGCCCCTCAGCGATCGTCGTTCTCTCTGCTCACTGGGAAGAGAGCCATTTTACGATTCAATCGACACCCAAGCCTTCAATGATTTACGACTACAGTGGTTTTCCTGCCCACACATATCAATTGAAGTATCCCGCGCAGGGAGACCCTGAACTGGCTAACCGGATTGCAAAACTTTTAGAGAGTCGGGCGATTGAAAGTCGTTTGGATGCGTCTCGTGGATACGATCATGGTGTCTATGTTCCTCTGTTGGTCGCTTTCCCAGAGGCTGACATTCCTGTGATTCAAATTTCGTTGAAATCTAATTTAGACCCAAGCGCACATATCGAACTCGGGGCTGCATTAAGCCCTTTGCGGAATGAAAATGTTCTTATTTTGGGAAGTGGTTTTAGTTATCATAATCTGAGAGCCATTCCCGATCGCAACGGAGTTTCGGAAGTCTTTGATAAGTGGCTCTTCGAGGCCGTATGTTTGGCGCCACCTGACGAGCGTCTTGAGTCCTTGAAGAACTGGAGCACAGCGCCTGCTGCCAGAGCTGCACATCCTCGGGAAGAGCATCTTATTCCCTTAATGGTTTGCGCTGGTGCTGCAATTGGCGGAAAGTGTGAGCGGGTTTTTTCACAAAAGCTGCCTGCGTGGAATATTCAGACTTCGTGTTTTGAATTTAAATAGGATGATTTCGATGATCCCTATGAATAAGCATTTATCTCTGTGTGGGTTAGCCGCTTGTTTTTTGATTTCGTGTGATGATGACTCCGAGAATGCACCATTCGTTATTTACACAGTCAGTGGAACCCTCACTGCAGGGTCGAATCTGAGTGGCACAGGGACCGGTACTTTTATTTATACGGTAAATGATGCGCTTGGAAATACTGATGGAAGCGCGCAGCTCATGGGAGATGTATTTTCTTTGCGCGGCAGGGTTTCAGGCGGACAGGTGAACCTTCAATTTCAAGAAGGAAAAAAGTATTCAAATGGCAACATCCTTGGGTCCGAATCTTCAGGTGGTTTTTCCGGTACCTTTTGGTTAAGCGACGCCTCCGGCGCACAGGTCAAGGGAACGGCAGAAGGAACGAGGTCAGGAGCAAGCTCTGGAACTGGATCTGGCTCTGGTGGCGCGGCGTCTGGGTGTAGTAGCTTGGTTGGAAAATGGGTTTCGGCAGATACATTTCATTCTTGGGAATTCACAGACAGCACGGCAATCATCAAAACAAAATCTACCGACACGACTGGTGCTCTTCAAATTAGCTATTTGAGGTACACCAACAACGGTTCTTCAATTACATACTACATCACACGAGCAGCGATGACGGGTTCTGGTGGTATGGACTACGACAATGTCGTCAACCCGGCGAAGGGGCCTTACACTGAAAATTATTCACTCTCGAATTGTCAGCTCAGCATTGGTGGCAAGACCTACAAAAAGAGCTGATTCAAGCAGCTGCACAGTGATTTTTAGTTGCTCCGATAATGGAAGAGAACGATTTAAGTTTGACGTTTACGTCGTTCAAGATATCTTCTGTGGGACTTCAGATATTTGGTGTGTCTGCGAAGGACTTCCGTTGAAAGTCTTTCAAAATTGTCATCAACAAGAGATTCTGCCTCATTCGGATTTTTTTTGGACAGGTCAGCAATCAGCCAACCAATTCCGGTCTGAATAAATCGCTCTTTCGATTTGGACAGTTGGCTAATGACTTTTCTGATTGTGGGAAAAAACTCAGGTGAATTGATGCACGCACGCAGACTGACAATTGAAGAACGCTGCTGCCAAAGGTTGTCGCTCTTAGCCCAAGACGAAAATTCGCGGACCGCTTTATTTCCGTGTCTCTGAATCAGGGGAGAAAGGACACGAACATTCATTGAATCGGTTGTCGACCAATTGTTGAATGCCCCCTCAATAAAGAGTTTATTAATGTGTTCAGAGGCAATTTCAAAGTCGATTTTATCAACGAGATATTTTTCGATTAATAGAATTCCGGAGAATTTATCTTCAGCGTGCGCTTCTCGAATGAGATTGCAGGCAAGAAAAAACTGTTCGTGTGTGGTTAGATTGAAAATTTTCTCACTCTCATACCAGCGGTAGAGAATCTCTATCACCTTTGGGGCTTTGACTCCCCGGTAGGGAATGACGTGTTTGAGGTAATTCTCAAACCACTCTTTCGAGTGCAGGCTAGCTGCCGAGTCAAGATGCCTTTGCAAAGTCTGTATTTTCTTCAAGGATGACGCTCCAAGATGTAATCTTCCTCATACAATTAGAGCAGACGCTCACTTGAAAAATTCAGAATGGAAAGCTCAATTTTTAGAGGAACTCGCGTTCGAGTTGTTTCAAGGCCATGTCCCAGCCCTGCGGAAAGCCCATTGCTTCATGACGAAGTTTATGTTCGTTCGATAGATGGCGAATAATGGCGCGGTACTTGTGTTTTTCGTTTGTGGAATCAAGATAAATCTCAATGACATGTGGAAAATCGGGCTCCACAATTTTTGCAGGGCGAAGGCCATTGTGAAGGACATTCGTCATAACAAGTTTTTTAAACGGAATGACTTCAAGAATACAACCGGAATTGTCTGAAACTTCTCCTTGTGGTCCCTGCATGCGTGTATAGAACTCGCCTCCGATTTTTAAATCGATTCTGCACGCTGTGACTTTCCACGGCAGAGGGCAAAACCATTTTGGGAGAAACTCTTGGTCTGTCCATCCCTGCCAAATTTGTTCGACACTCAATTGAGTCTCTGGAGCAAAGACAAGATCGAGTTCAGGATCAATAAGATCATTTTTATGCACCACGATGGAACTCCGTATTTTTAAAAGAATACGAACACGTTAAGTGCGTTTAAAGTTATCAGCAATGCACGAATTCTGTCATGGGTGGCTGTTCCAATCCAGAACATTAAGAAGATTCTGGAGTCAATGAGTG
>CAYWSV010000188.1:0-1154 GCA_964460155.1 uncultured Oligoflexia bacterium
GCGCAAGCAGCGAACAGGGGAGTTACAATCAGAGTCGTCAAAACAATTTTATTCACGCCGGCTCCTTTGTCAGAAAAATTTTATTTTGGCGATGACTAGAAAATATATCGGCCTGAAGACATCAATCAATTAGAGTCATTTTTTCAGGACTGCAGGCGCTGAAACTGCACAATTTTAAAACACAGGATGTCAAACAGTTGTCGGAATCACCAAAACTCCGCGTGTAAACTTAAATAAGAAAAGTGCAGCAAACTTTGCCGACGTGAAGTTTGCTGTTTACTTAGTCGAACCCAGTGGAGAGACATCCAATGAAGAAAAATAATATCACACTTCTTGCTCTGCTTTTTGCTTATACTCACACCGCGCGAGCAGAAACAATTCAACTTAAAGATGGCTCTGTCATTAAAGGCTCCATTGCAACGATGGATGAGCAAAACGTAACAGTCGACACTGCAGACATGGGGCGTGTCACCATCAAACGGAGAAACATACAGGCTATTAGAGATGGTGCGGAAAACTCTGCCTCTGGGAAAAGCGAAGCGCCCGCAAACATCAACATCAACGTCAATAACCAGCAATCCAACGCTCAGAAGAACGATCAATCAAATGAGCAAAAGAGCGACCAACAGTCCGAGCAAAAGGTGACTCTCGAAGAACCAGAAACGAAAGAATCCACGAATAAACCTCTTGTTTGGCAGTCTGGCATTTTTGGACGTTTGGGCGCGGGCCCCAGAAGAATAGAAATTTCCGGTTTGCCTGAATCCAAAGCCCAACTGAATACCACGCTGACAAAGAGCATCTTTGCAATCGATGTCATCGGCTATCGCTTTGATAATCTGATTTCTGCAGCACTCACTGCTCACGGCGGAACGATTGGCAAGGCTCAGCCTGTGTCGCTCCCTGCAAAAGGCGGAGTCGAAACTGCCGACGTCGACGTTATTTCCGGGGGAATCCGCTTAGACTTCAACTTTTTCCGTTCGGCGTATGGGAACAAATCTCTCAGTCAGTGGTACTTGGGCCCATCGTTTGCGACCGAATCCTTTGAGGTTAAAAACTCGGAAGACAAGAAACTTTCAGAGACTTCCTTTAGGGCAGATGGAAGGCGACTGGGCTTGGATCTTGGTTACGAGTATTTTTTCGGTCCCAATCTTGGT
>CAYWSV010000188.1:1254-6435 GCA_964460155.1 uncultured Oligoflexia bacterium
CTTCCGTATCGCTCCTGACCCTGCTTTCGAGCAACTCTTTCGCCTCGGCGAAATCAATCTCTACACCCGAGAAACCCCGACTTGTTGTCATTATTACGGTCGACCAAATGAGAGCCGACTTGCTTGACCGTTTTTCGAACGCATTTCGGAAAAACTCCAATGGTCAGGACGAAGGTTTTTTAAAACTCAGGGCAGACGGGGTTGAATTTACAAATGCGCGCACGGCAAGTGCACCCACTGTCACGGCTGCAGGTCATGCCGCTCTTTGCACCGGCACATCTGCTCATAAGCACGGAATTATCGGCAATCAGATATACGACCGCACCCAAAAGGTCGACGCCGATTCAACTTTCGATCTTCAGGCTCCCTTAGTTGTGAGTCCGAATCCTCAACTGAATGATCCGCTCTCGAAAGTGCCAACCGATGGGGTCAGTGCGCGGAACCTGAAGGTTCCCACACTCGCGAATGCGCTGGCGAAAATGAGTCAAGGAAAGTCACGTACAGTCTCGGTTTCTCTCAAAGACCGAGGAGCAGTCTATTGTGCCGGTGAAAATTCAGTCGGCACATACTGGTACGAGTATAAAGTGGGCTCAATGGTGAGTAGTGTGGCATTTACAAAATCTCTGCCTGCATGGGTCAACGAATTTAACACTCGCTTAACCAGCAATTTTTCGAAAACGTGGACTCCAACGTATTCGCTTCAAGACATGCAATCGCTTCTCAAGGATGATGCTCTAAAATCTGCACTGACAATCAGGAGCACATTTTCAAATCGAATGGGGAAGGGATTTCCCTATACGCCGCCTCCTGCTGCAGTCGCAGCGCGCAAATTTTTTGAACTCACACCGGCTGCCAGCGATGCTCTCGTCGACTTCGCACTTGAGGCTGTGCGCCAAGAGCGTTTGGGATGTGCCTCCCGCAAATCAACTGAGGCCTGCCAGCCGCCTCGCACACCCGATCTGTTGACCATTAGCTTTTCTTCACCTGATCTTGTTGGACACACCTTCGGAGGCGAGAGCCCCGAGCTCATGGATCTCTTCATTAACCTCAACAAAAGCATTGAACGTCTGACACGAGCACTCGAGGAACAGCACGGCAAAGGGCAAATTCTTTACGTGATTTCAGCCGACCACGGTGTTCAGCCCCTGCCGGAGGTTTTGCAAGCGCGCGGACAAAAGGTTGAACGTCTCATGCCTGATAAAGTTGTCTCTGCCGTTGAAGATGCCCTTCGGGCAAAACACGGCGAGGGCCCGTGGATTGAAACAATCTCGACGGCCGAACTCTATTTCAACAACGACACATTAAATAAGAAAAAAATACCACGCGAATCTTTAATCCGGACTGCGCGCACGGCTTTGCTGAAAATCAATGGCATTCGTGATGTTCTTTCAGCAGCAGACCTCACCAATCCGGATACGCTCGAAAAGAAACTTTTCGCGCGTGGGCATAATCCCGAACGCTCGGGGGATCTCAAAATTCTCACCCATGCAGGTTGGCTCTGGGGAAATTATGTTGCCGCCAATCATGGAACCGCTTTCGACGATGACACGCGGATACCTGTGATTTTTTCTGGATGGAAAATCAGAAAAGGTCACACGAATAAAAAAGAGATTTTTGCCGATGACGTTGCGCCTACAATTCTTGGGTTAATGGGGACTTCAAAATCAAAGCACATGACCGGACGATCGCTGGCAAACGACGTAAAAGCTGCCCGCGAAAAGCGCACAAGTCCCAAAAACCATTAATTTTTATTAAGGTATAAAAGTAAAGCATATCAGAGATGCTAAGAAATTCGTTTTAGTTATCTTTCAACTTTTGTAGACACCTCCTCGTTGAACGCGGCTCCATTTCGGTCCGCATCATTTGAGGAGGTTCCCATGTTCGCTCGTTCTTTCTTCATCTGTGCTTCTCTCGTTGCTCTCACAACCGTCGCACCTTCGCCAGCATTGGCAATCACAGGCGCAATCAGCAATCCTGAACCGCGTTTCTGTGCAGACATGATGTCTTCCGTATTTCATCCAAAAACCGGCGAAGAGGTTGTGACTCGCGACCTATGTGAATACAACGACCTTATTGAACAGGGCTACCTTCCCGAAAAACCCAAGGTCTGCGCAAAGACGTTCGGATACGTACTCAATAAAAAAACAAACGATGTGGCTGAATACAAAAGCTCATGCGAGCTTGAGGCACTAATGAGCGCAGGCTACACATTGCTGCTCAGAAATTCTCGTCAGTAAATTTTGAACTCGCCCGACCATGGGTATGTAGACTTTATGTTTCATCCCTGCGGAGGGCGAGCTCTTTTTAAAGTTGCAACTGCGTGGGTTGCGGCGTTGATAGCCCTTTGCGCATCGTCAATTGAATAGCCTTCAGTCGGGTCGAAATCATTCGCGCCGTAAAACGACATTTCCCTTTCTCGACGCAGCCAGTGATTCGCCAGTGCCAAATTTTCCAAATCCGTATGAATCTCTGCCGGTAACTGTGCGGCACATGCTCGCAATTCGGATGCAACATCATGCCTATGTGGAGGGTCAAACAAAGCAAGTCTTAAAATCGCTTTGGAACACAGTTCCACAATCTCCTGTGATTCACGAACAACGTCTGAATAATTTTTTTCATTGAAGAGCACCATCAGTGCTTTCAAACGAGTTTCCGACTTGAATAAATAAGCGGCCGGTAGATCTTTAGGCGACATCTGAGATCTCCAAGTTGAAATCGATGGCACTGAGAGTGGAATCAGGATTTGATGAATATTTCCAGACATGCCGACCATTGAACGAAGGGATTTTGTAAGAACCATTTTTCTTTCGCCAATTTTCAACAGCGTTTTTCAACAAAGTAAAACGCTGGTCCCTGTCCCAGACAACAATATGCTCTTCAGGAAGGTCCAGTAACAGAGTATCTATTGTGATAGTCGGCCTCATGTGCCGGATAATCAATGAAACTCTGGAGAAGAAAGGTTCCCTAGGAATCGAAACACTGTCAAACCAGTTCCAGACATCGTTTCGCCGCCAGTCTGAGTGCTCGTCGAGCCAAATTAACAGATCAATATCGCTACGTTCGCTCATCGTTCGGCGGGCGCATGAACCAAACAAACTCACAAGAGAAATCTCACCGCAGGCTGCAAAGAGCGGAGCGAGTCTCGCAATCACATCTTCGGGGCTGTAGGTAGCGTGCACAGAAATCCTCCCAGCTTCTCGAGCCTCTCCTGCGATGCAGGATATACCGAAATTCAAAGAACTTAAATCTACCTCATATTGATGGGCCACAACCAGCAATTCTTCAAACATTCAATTTTCGTCAAACCCTCCAATTTAATTAAAAATTAATTCCAAGACTTAAAGTTTTAAGTCAACCCTGACGATGAACGCGTCATTCGGGAAAAAACTAAACCGAATAGGGGGGTAAATATGCGCGCTCTGTTTTTGGTTAGCGTAACTCTTTTAGCGGCCTCTTTTTCAAACGGTGAAAATCTGGGAATCCCGCAGCTGAGAACAAGCGAGGCTGAGGCTTATCCATGTGGGCAACCCGCGAATCAAAGAGAATTGCATCCTTTCAGCCGCGGAAGAGAATCAAAATCTGAAAAACAACTTTGCGACGATCTCAAAAGCCGACAGCGAAGTGTGGCAGAACTCGACAGCTCTCGGAAGCGGGAATGTAACGGAAGAAATCCCTGGGACCAAAGGTGCTCAAGAGCAACGGTAGCGGTAGACGGTGCTAGATGGTACCTAAAGCACTCCGAGGAAGCGTGTAAATGTCTCAGTGCTCCAAGTGGCGGCGGTTCTGGCAGGCCACCCGGCTTCCTCTGAGCCGCTGGGTTCCGGAAGGATCTGTATTCGATTGTTTGCCGTTGCCTTTGGCTGTCTTAGTGAGAGCTATTTCGAAAAGCTCTCACTAAGAACGTCCTGCATTGCTTGCCAACTGCGTTTATCCGCGTTCGCATTGTATGCCGCGCCCTTAGATGGATCATTCCCCGCCGTAGGATCTGTAAACGAATGAACCGCGCCGCCGTATTTGATGAGCTGCCAATCGACTTTGTGCGTTCGCATTTCTTCTTCAAAGGCCGCTAAGTTTGCAGCAGACACAAATGGATCATCGGCACCATGTAAAGCCAAAACCTTCGCTTTTATGTTTTTTCCATCCGCAGGCGTTGGGCTGTCGAGTCCACCATGAAAACTCACAACAGCGCGCACATCAGCTCCGCTACGTGCAAGCTCAAGAACTCCCGTGCCTCCAAAACAGTAACCTAGCGCAGCAATGTTGCTTCCTGCAGAAATTTTCTTGAGCTGAGCCAACCCAGCATTCAAACGTTCGCGAAAGAGTCCACGGTCTTTGTAGTACTGTGCCGAATTTGCACGCGCTTCATCGGGACTTTTGGGGCGAACAGATTTTCCGAAAATGTCGACCGCAAACACCGTGTATCCCAGAGCAGCAACAGCATCTGCCTTGGCTTTTGTCTTGTCGGTGAGTCCCATCCAGTCATGAACGACCAAAACGCTCCCTTTTTTGCCATCACCCACCCGGTAACCTTCCATTTGCACAGAGCCCACGGAATAGGGGACCATCTGACCTTTAAAGTTTTGCGCAAAAGCAGAGCTCGCAGCACCTGCGGCGAGAAGCGTCGATAGAACAAAGCTTACTAACATAATGATCCTTTTTTTCAACAAGTACCATTTTACCCAACACGAACTCGTACAGACATCACTTCTTGTGTACACTGTCCTTCAGAAATTTCACTCGAAGGAGAGCGAACATGTCTAAGAATCTTCGCGTTGCACTCTGTTTTTCTGCCTGCGCCCTGATTTCGGCCTGCGGAAGCCACGAAGACTCACGAATTCAATCGCTCTCGAAAGAGTCGGTCGAGTACATATCTATTGTCGTTAAAAATCTGCGTGGTCCATACATAAAAGAAAAGAAAACCAAGATCTGTTACGCCGTGTTTGCGGGCCCGCAGGGCTTTCCTAACGATCCCTCTGCAGTCGTTCTGAATGGCTGCAAAGACGTCACGAGTTCAGTTGAGTCGTTCTTGATTGAAAACCTGCCACCTTCACAAGACGGATATGTGGTCAGCTTTTTTGAAGACATGAACCTGAACGGCAAGCTCGACACACGCTCCATCTTTGGAATTCAGGTTCCAGATGAACCTTTTGGTTTTACACAAAACCCACCTCTCACAGGCGC
>CAYWSV010000189.1:0-6387 GCA_964460155.1 uncultured Oligoflexia bacterium
AGGTGCTCGAGACTGGTGCCAATAGGCAGTTTGATGGGCTCCATCGACACACGTGACTGATAGTAACCTTGCCAACGTCCACGATCGCGAAGTCCACGAACAACACCATTTGTCGGGCACTCGGTCCATTGAACACCAGTCTCTTTGAACAGTGATTTGAGCTCTAAATCACGCTTAAATGTCCAGAGAACGCCCGTTTCCTCGTGGGAGAAAACCTGCAACAACCCATGCTTCAATAGTGACCGAAAAACGTCGACTGCCGGGCCCTCGGCGAGATAAAGCGAAATTCCTCGCTCACGCAGACGTGGCTCAAGGTCTTCCAAACACTCCAAAACAAATTTTTCACGACGAGCATGATATTCCGGAACTGAGAGAGATTCTGGCTCGGTAATCCAAAGTGCCACAAGTGGGGCTCCTTGAGACTGGGCCGAATCGATGGCTGCGCGCAAGGCCGAGTTATCCATTGCGCGAAGGTCTCGCTTCATCCACCAAACCACCAGACGCTGCACAACCACCCCAGAAGTGAAGTAAAACACCTTTTGCAATAAAGTATCCCTAAAAAGCAGGTTTCACACGGAATTCATCACGTGAGAAAGTCAAAGTGTGTCTTATTCTGGACAATGAGACATTTCTGACACCCAACCAACTCTCGCGAGGTATTTTGCACAAGTTCAATTAGAGTTGTGGTGCGGCGGCTAAATCGCCCTTAAAACCCAATCATTTATGGAAAAAACAATGAATGCGCCACAACGACTGAGAAGTCTTTTACCGATGGGCATACTCGTGTTTCAGGCTCTCATGCCGACGCCCCTAGCTGCGCAGCCTTTCGACAACGTCTATCCATTTCCGCAGAAGAATTTTTGGACGGCGATGAAATGGCGCTGGACCCGCACTCCTGCTGAATGGCCAAAATCACGTCCTCTCAGTGTCACTCACAAAGCAGGCCAAAAACTCACAGGCGATCAGGCGGCCGTCACATGGATAGGGCATTCAAGCTTCTTGCTGGAGTTTGAGAACTTCCGCATCCTCATGGATCCCGTTTACTCAAAAACTCTCGGGCCACATCCTTTGCTGGGACCCTCGCGTGTTACAGAAGCAGGAATCAGTCTTGAGCAAACGCCAAAGGTTGACTTGATTCTTGTGAGCCATGACCATTTTGACCACATGGATCTCCCGACTCTGGAATATTTTGCGAAACGCGACAATCCAATTGTCATTGCAGGTCTGGGTAACAAGCCTCTGCTCGAGGAAACAGGTTTCAAAAAGATTATTGAGATGAATTGGTGGGACAAACATACGGTGAACAAAGAAGTGGCTGTGACTTTTGTTCCCGCACAGCACTGGTCAACACGTACCTTGCTCTCACGAAACACAACACTCTGGGGCGGCTATTACTTTAAGGTCAGAAACAAAACTTACTATTTCGTCGGCGACACAGGATATCATCCCAAACTCTTTAAAGAGATTCACGACAAAGCAGGAAGTCCAGATTTCGCTTTTATTCCAGTTGGTGCATATGCCCCACGTTATTTCATGAAAGACCAACACAACGACCCGGCAGAGGCCGTTGAAATTCACAAAGATGTTAAAGCCAAACGAAGCGTAGGCATGCACCACAGCACATTTCAATTGACCGACGAGGGCATTGATGAGCCGTGCCAAAATCTCGCGCTCGAATCCAAGTCGCGTGGACTTTCAGCCGTTGATTTTTCTTGCATGGACGTGGGCGAAACACGCTTTTTGTTCACCCCAGAACTGCAAGCGGAAAAATAAGTCATTCTGCAGCAGCAAAGCCCTCGCCCCTCGGGTCGGGCATACCCACGACCTGACCTGAGGGCAGTCGTTCAAGCGCATGAACAACGGCGAGTCCGCCACCAATTTCAATTTTATAACCAAGACGTCTGAGTGAATCGAGAGTTTCCACGGGAAGGCTCGTCCGCTCGACGCGAACAAATTGTGGCCGCCACTGGTGATGAACTCGCGGAGCACTCACAGCATCGGCCAACGACATTCCAAATTGCACACGATTCACGAGAGTTTGAAAAACAGATGATATAATTCGAGGACCTCCAGCCGCCCCCAGAACAAAACGTACTTGACCCTTTTGGTCACGGACGATCGTAGGACTCATCGAGCTCAAGGGGCGTTTGCGAGGCGCAATGGCATTTGCCTCGCCACCAACAAGGCCAAAAAGATTAGGAACGTCTGGTTGTATGCTGAAATCGTCCATCTGATTGTTCATCACAATCCCTGTTCCTGCGGGAACAAAAGCAGAGCCAAAGTTTCCGTTGACCGTCTCGGTTACGGAAACTGCATTGCCAGCGGCATCAATCACCGAAAAATGAGTTGTCTGGAGCTTCTCTGGCAGAGACTCGCCGCTCTTAAAACCACTAGACGCCGGAAGCGCGGCTTGAGCCGGTTGGTAAGTTTTCCAACGCTCATCGAGATACTCTTGAGAAAGTAAACGGCTGAGTGGCACCGGATAGAAATCACTGTCACCCATGTGCTCAGCCCTATCAGCGAATGCCAGCGACATAGCATGTATCTGAGCATGCAGCGAACCGACGGATGCGAATCCATCTTTCAACGCACCAACTTTTGCTGCACGTGTCATGTATTCCAACATTTGCACAAGCACCGCACCACCCGACGACGGAGGTGGCATTGTCACGACTTCAAATCCACTAAACTCGCCGCGCACTGGTTGCCGCTCGACAGGACGGTACTCGGACAAATCTTTTAATGAAATGATTCCACCAGCAGAGCGCAATCCTGCAACGATTTTTTGAGCCACCGTGCCCTTATAAAATCCATCGGTGCCCTTTTTGGAAATGGATTCCAAAACCTGAGCCAAATCATTTTGCCTCAGTGTTTCACCCGCAGAACAGGCACCTTTTTCGGCATGTCCACAGCCAAAAATCCCTTGAGCTGCTTCATTCATCGAAGTCCAACGCTCGCGCGCTGCACGTGCGGTATTCGTACTCACGCGAATACCCTTGCGAGCCATGCGTATAGGTTCACTCAACAGCTGTTGTCGCTTAAACGTTCCATATTTCTCGAGCGCAAGAATTAGACCTGCAGGAACACCGGGCACACCCGAGGCCAGCGCACCATTTTGAGAAAGCTGTGTGTCTGCGCGACCATTTCGAAGATACATATCACGATGCGCCGACGCGGGTGCGCGCTCACGAAAATCGATGACTTTACAATCTGACGCACGGCCATCGCGTGGGGCGGGACAAAAGACTAAAAATCCTCCACCGCCAAGTGCCGCATAATGGGGTCGGGTCACAGACATTGCGAATGCAGTTGCCACGGCAGCATCAATCGCATTTCCACCCTTTCGCAGGATTTCTGCTCCCCACTCGGCAGCCTGCTGGTCGTCGGCAACCACCATTCCTCGCAGACCTTCACGAGCAAAACGCACACTCTCAGCTGGAGTCAGTTCAGCAGATGCGGGGTTGGCAAAAGAAGCGGATGGCAATAAAAACACTGCAGATAAAACGAATACAGATTGAACAAAAGTCGTCATATAATTTCGCTTGTGACATTGTGCATTCCAAGAATCCAACCCTCATGCAGGACCCAAGGAAGCAACACCAAGCGATAACTTTAGCAAAGATTAACGGTTCACCAAATCGGCCCATGCTGCCGACAAACCACTGGCGTCATCAACACTGATGAGTCGAGCAGGAGTATTGCCAATAACCTTGAGCATGCATTCACTCGTTTGCAAAGACCTTCCATTCGCGGCATCTTTTAGAACACATTTATCCTGTGTCTTACCCAATAAAACGCCATAAATTCGGTTTGGGAATGTCGTGTTCAAACGAGAGATCGACTCTTCCAAAATTCGTGTATCGGAATCACGTGCCGCACCGTCAGAGAAAAACACAATGCTTTCCATGTCCATCTTTTTGGTGGCAATATTTGACTGATGAGTCATTAATGTCGCGCTAATACCACGCTCATAATTTGTCGTGTCATAGTCAGGATTATCACAAACACCAGCACGAAATTTTGCGGTCACTTGCTGACGAGATTGGCTCAACAACTGCTCCATACTTCCCAAAACATTCGCCTGCTTACTAAATGTCACGACCGTCAGACGCACGGGTTCGTCGGAATTTAACTTCGTGCGTAGGCTGTCGACGAGCTGAAGCAATGCATCGAATCTTTTGCAGGCAACATCGCTCCCTGAGTTCAGTTTCTGCGTCACTGGGTCAACATAAAGGGAGCCAGATTTATCCATAATGACGTATATATCGAGAGACTTACCCGATTTCGCAAAACCAGGTTCTGTTTTCTGGTCGCCCGGTTGCGGATTGTTGCCATCTTCAGCGGGAGATTTGTTGCCATCGGCTCCGGGTGGTTGTGGACCGCCGGCTGCAGATTTGAACGACGAATCTGAACAGGAAGGCAAAACGAGCGCCAATGACAATCCGCAGGCAACCGACAATAATCCGCTAAGCAATTTAAATTTCGTTTTCACGCTTCGACTCCCCGAGAATCGGGTCACGTCTGACGGACGTGTTTCCCCAATGGGCGCGAAGCATGAGGCATGCCACTTTTTCTGTCTGATTTCGCAACGGAAACACAAAAAGCTGCTGTCGATGCTTTAGACATCGAACAACAGCTCTTCAAAACAACGGCTGCAAAAGACAGAGAGACGATCAGATTTCGATCTGGACACCGACTTCCATGACTTGCTTGGCAGGGAGGTTATAGTACGTGACAGGCGACTGAGCGTTGCGCCCCATGAACGCGAACAGTCGCTCTCGCCAAAGCGACATTCCAGCCTTTCGGGTAGCGAGAACAATTTCGCGGCCAAGGAAAAAGGTGGTCGACTCAGGAACAATTGCAAGTCCCTTTTCATTGGCCAGTTCAAGAACAGTGCGGAAATCTGCATCGTCCATGAAACCCACCGAAACCTTGATACGCCACAGTCCATCGGTCAGCTCTTCGACATCGAGTCGCTTGGATCTGTGAACATGAGGCACATCCTTGGTCACGAAGGTGATGAGGATGACTCGGCGGTGAACGACCTTGTTGTGTTTGAAATTATGACTCAAGGCCAGCGGGACTGTATCAAGCCTGCCCGACATATAGATTGCAGTTCCCTCTACACGCCCGTATTGAGGGTTGATGAACTCCTCGACCAGCTGACTGAACGGAATAGAATGCTCGGCGAGTCCAAGTGCCAGAAGCTTGCGCCCCTGAATCCAGGTCACCATCAAAAGATAAATTCCGCAGGCCAGCACCAAGGGAATCCAACCGCCACTCCAAATTTTCAGTGAGTTTGATCCGAAAAACGCGGCATCAATAAGGATGAGTGGACCAATGACAGCGAGCGAAGTGAGCATCGACCACTTCCACACAGAGCGCGCCACAACGTATGCCAAAACGGTCGTCACAAGCATGGTGAGCGAGACGGCAATACCGTACGCAGCTGCAATCGACGAAGACTTCTCGAACTCAATCACAAGCCAGATTGCGCCAATACACATAGCCCAGTTCACAAACGGCACATAGATCTGCCCGATTTGCTTGTCAGACGTATGCACAACCTTCATACGTGGAAAGTAACCCAGCTGTATCGCTTGTTTCGTCAACGAAAATACACCTGAGATCAAAGCCTGCGACGCAATCACCGTTGCCAATGTTGCAAGAACCACCGTTGGATAAAGGGCCCACAGCGGAACCATTTTGTAAAAAGGATTCTCGATCGCCGCAGGGTCATTCAAAATGAGCGCGCCTTGACCGAAATAATTGAGCAACAAGCAAGGCAAAACCAACGAAAACCAACCCAATCGAATAGGAAGTTTCCCAAAATGCCCCATATCGGCATACAGGGCTTCGCCGCCCGTCACAGTAAGAAAAATTGTTCCCAGAATAACGTATCCACGCGCCCCATTCTCGGAGAAAAATTGAATCGCATAGTAGGGGTTCATTGCCGACAACACGGCGGGGTTATCGAATATTTTTGTTAAACCCAGAAAACCTAGAACAAGAAACCAAAGCACAGTAATTGGCCCAAAAATCGCACCAATTCTGTCGGTTCCGAATTTCTGAACAGAGAACAACCCGAAGAGAATAAAAACCGTAATCAACGGGACGTAGGATTCGAGAACAGGGGTGGCCACTTTAAGACCTTCAAGCGCGGACAACACCGAAATCGCGGGTGTGATGATGCCATCACCATAAAGAAGGGTCGAACCAAAAATTCCGAGCATAAGAATCAGGGTCGAGAAGCGCTCGGTTTTGATACCACCGTTCTTGCGAGCAAGTGTTTCAAGAGCAAGAATTCCACCTTCGCCTTTGTTATCTGCTCTCAAAATAAGAACAACATACTTCAGGCTCACGATGAGCATCAGCGACCAAAAGATC
>CAYWSV010000190.1:0-6385 GCA_964460155.1 uncultured Oligoflexia bacterium
TCGATCAATGACTTCTTTTTCTGACTGACGACTTTTCGGGTGGTTTTGACTTTGACGCCGCTTTTGGGGGTAGCGCTTTCTGGTGAAGAGCTCGCAGGTGGTGTTGTTTTCGAACCTGATGATGCATCCGAGTCGGGACTCGAGGGGGCAGCCGGTGTGGAAGAACTATTGGGTGACCCATCGGGTGTTTTCATTTCGGAATCTTGCAATGCAGGTTCCTGCGCAAAGATGACCGCGGGGCTTGCAGTGCTCACCAACAGAGCCAGAACCACACTTAGCGCATTAATTTTTAGGAGCTTCATATGCGTCCTCATTTGAATTCGCTATTCATCAAATCAGTGGCGAATTAATTTTCCTTGTTTTCTGTTTCCAAGCCGGGATCCCAGACAGGCGCTTGCTGGCCCTGAGATGAATCCGGAGAGCTTGGTGTTGGCAGGGGGACTGTTCGTGTTTCTGGGCTGCGACCAAAGAACTTGCCTTGAATTTCTTCAATGTATTTTCGAATGGCACGTGCGTCCTTCAGACCCAGAATTTTAATTTCTACGCGTCTGTTTCTTGCGTAGTCGACGTCGTTTTGTTCAGGGCTAACCAACAATTGCGATGATCCAAGACCTTCAAACTCCAACCGGTCACGGCTGATTCCGGCTTTTTCGAGCTGGTCAACCACCGAACGTGCACGCATGGTGGAGAGTTTCTTATTATAGACCTGCGAGCCCCGGGAGTCGGTATGTCCTTCGATTCTTAATTTGCCCCACAGTTCATTTTCGCGCGCAAACATTTCACCTAACGCGCTGATGAATTGTCCAGATCTTGGGTTGAGCTCCGCACTATTGAGCTTAAAGTTCACCATTTGTGAGTCAAAAATGAAACTCACATTGTCTGTGACTTCTGCGTCTTGTGCTTTCAGCTGAATGACTTCGCGGGTCACCTTCGTGCGGGTGCGAGTTTCGGTCTTTTTTGTGATCACTGTGGTTGGGTTGATAATAAATGAACCCAAGCCCGCATGCAGGTTGGCAACATAGGCTGCCCGATTGGTTCCTGTCAGTGAAATTAAGAAACTCGCGCCGAATCTCGAAATGTAATTGCGAAAGTCGGTTTCGTATAAAAACTGCGGCCCAACCAAGGCCATGTATTTTTCTGGAGGTTCGATTTCGGGAAGTGACGAAAACCCGGCTGACTTGGTTGAAAAGATAATATTAGCCAAGAGACCGAGCTGAAATTTTCTCTGAATTCTGAGACGCGCGCCAGATTCAACATACATAGTTGTTTGTGAAAAGGTATATGGCTTAGAAAAAGGTTCGAAGGTGACTTCTCCAAAATCATCGGCTGTTGGAAGAGCGATGATTTTTCCGCTGTAGCTCGCGTATTGAAGACCCAGACCAAGGTCGAGAATGATTCGTCGCGTAAAAACACTGCCACCGAATTTAAATACGGGCGCGAATCCCAACTGAGATGACTCGATGAGCTTGTAGCTTTTGCTGGTCGGAGAAGTAAAAATTACGGCCAAATCTGCTCCGCCAAAGATTCCGAGTCCCGTGCCGGAAAATTCATTTTTTACAATTCGTTTTGATTTCTTCTCGACCTTTTCTTTGACTTGCGTTTCTTCGCTGATGCTTCCCGTATTGTCCTGCGCAGGTGCGTCGGTTGCCGGAGGAGTCTCGGGTGCACTGGGTGTGTCGTCTTGGGCATGTGCGTTGGGAGACGTCAGCATTCCGCAGATGACGAGTGCAATTGTTTGGGTAAACAGAGTCAAGGTGCGTCCCATGGAATCCCCTGCAGATGTCGGTGCAAACTCTGCCAACAATCTAACATGATGAGGAATTCGATGGAGCTTTGAGGTGGGTCAGAACACTGGCGGTCCCGCCATGAATCGAACATGGGCTTCAAGCTTCGGAGGCTTGCGTGATATCCACTTCACCACGGGACCAATAGAATGGCAGATAGCATCAGACTTGCAGGGCAGCAAGTCTACATCAGATCACCGTAATAAACGAGCCAGAGCAGTGAACCAAACGCTTTTGGTGAGAGCTTTTTTCGATGTTCGCAGGATTCGAAGAGAAGCTGTCGCTGATCGGCCGTAGCAATCGAAAGATCGATGCCTAGTTCCTCGCCAAGCAAATTCCAAAGCTCGAACATTTCGTCATCAGACAGGCAAAGCTCTTCGCTTTCGTTTGCTCCGTGCCTGGAGAAACTCGCGTCAAGTATTCTTGAAAGTTCTTCCTGTAGTGTCTCGGGCCTCATGAACACTCCAAGAAAGCGGACTTGGAAAAGGGCTCACCCCTGAGCCGATGACCACGCCTCGCAAGACTTAACAAAACGTCCCAAATCCATTCCCCGACTGCCTTTGACAAGCACCACAGAGCCCGACATCCTCTCGCTCAGTTTTTCCATAAACAGAGCAGGATTCGTATCTGGGCCCGCATGATTGAGCCGGATATTTCCGGACTGCAATACTTGGGAATAATTGGTGTTGATCTCTTTGAACACATCATACATGGCGGTTCCGAAGAGGCACAAGTCGGAGTTTTCAATTTTGAGGAGTTTTTCGATGAGTTTAAGATGCCAACTCTTTGACTCCTCACCGAGGTCGAGCATGTCTCCAAGAACAACGATCTTGTGGCGCGTTTTCCATTCGTCCGATAACAGCGCGTCAAAAGCTGCGTTCATGCTTGCGGGGCTGGCGTTGTAGCAGTCATCCAGAAGGGTGACTCCTTTATTGAGATGCGCGATGCGTGAACGCATCTCGGGTGGAACGAATTTTTGCCAGGCGTTTTTGAGGTCTTCGCAGCTGCGCCCTGTAAGCGCGGCAGTGGCCAAAGCCAAAGCAAAATTTTGTGCGTTATGAACACCCGGCATGGGCAGGGTGAATTCCACATCCCATTGTGTTTGGTTGTTCTTTTTTGCGGGTACCCATTTCGCTTTGATTGATGAAGACGTTGCACGTTGTTCTGTGATTTCGAATTCAAGCGACGATACGAGCCCTTGGGAAATGTGTTGTTTGACATGATCGGTCATGACCGACTTGTCCCGAGTGTCGAAAACGACGACGTCATGCGCCCGGAGTTCGCGACTCACTTCAACGAGTTTTGGTTCGCACAACTGCCAAACTCTCCGGCATGCAGCACTCGCTTGTCTGAAGAGGATCAGTTCCTCGGTCACTGCATTTTCCCACGAACCAAGTCCGGCAAGATGTTCGGGACCGAGTGCAGTCAGAAGTGCGACGTCTGGTGCGGCAAGACTCACGTGTTCAGTCATGGCTCCACTTTCGTCGATACCAATTTCTGCAACGAGAGCTTCGGGTGCGTTATATTTGTTGTGGGCTTTTTGGGTCAGAGTGATTGCGAGACCCAGAAACCCATTCTCGCTTTTGTGAGTACGTGTCACGCGATTCTCATGAGCATTGAGCAGGCATGCGAGCATTTCTTTGGTCGTCGTTTTTCCGTTGCTGCCACCAACGGCGAGCACCGGGAAACTGAACTGTCGGCGGAATGCCTTGCCCAGCGTCCGTAGAGCTTGAGTTGTATCGGACACCGCCAAGCACCGATCAGCATAATTTGGATTTTGAAGCAGCCACGAGGATTCGACGATGGCCGCGGCCGCACCCTGCGCAAGGGCCGAACCCACAAATTTATGGCCGTCATGCGTTTCGCCACGAATAGCGACAAAAAGTTCGCCGGCTGCGCCTTTGCGGCTGTCCGTAGAGAGAGCGTTGATTTCGGGTGTACCCGCAGGGAGCTGTGCTGGGAGAGGGACCTCCAGAATCTTTGAAATCTCAGCTAAACTCTTGGGCCACATCGCAAACCTCCAAGGATGATAAAGAATACAATGCGTTAGCGACTTAGGCGAATACCTGCCGTCAGAGCGGCCACGCTGTTGAGTCAAAGGCCCGTTGCAGGCTATGAAAGCGGGCAATCATAAAGCCTTCGGGTTCGGAGAACACCATGGACAACACAATCCCATACACTCCCAAGCACAAGATTCGTTTCGTCACGGCCACGGCGCTTTTCGATGGCCATGACGCGAGCATCAATATCATGCGACGTCTTCTTCAGCAGGGTGGGGCCGAGGTTATTCATCTCGGACACAACAGAAGTGTGCAGGAGATTGTTGCTGCGGTTGTTCAGGAAGACGCACAGGCTGTGGCTGTCAGTTCGTATCAAGGCGGTCACGTGGAATTCTTCAAATATATGCGTGAATGCCTGAACGCTGCGGGCCGGTCGGACGTGCGTATCTTTGGCGGCGGCGGCGGAGTTATTATTCCATCAGAAATTGACGATCTTCATCGCAGTGGCGTCACTCGTATCTACTCGCCCGATGACGGACGGAAACTCGGTCTTTTGGGCATGATTGCCGACATGCTCGAGCGCTCGGACTATGCGTTAGAACAATGGCCGGCCGAGCTCAAAGACTCTCCACTGCAAGTGTCCGAGACTTTACGCTTGGCACGCGCATTGACGCTTCTTGAGAATAAGGCAGGAGCTTTGCCGCCTGCGTTGTGCAAACAGGTCGAGCACGGACGCTTAAAATCGTCGATGGAAACCGATGGTGCATCGCACAAAGGAGCGCATCCTTTGGTGTTGGGTGTCACCGGAACGGGTGGAGCTGGAAAGAGCAGTTTGACCGACGAAATTATTAGGCGATTTACCCTTGAATTTCCCGAGAAAAAGATTTGCATCTTCAGTGTCGATCCGTCGAAAAAGAAAACAGGCGGGGCGCTGCTTGGCGACAGAATTCGAATGAATGCAATTAATCATCCGCACGTTTACATGCGCAGCTTTGCAACTCGCGGAAGCAAGAGCGAGCTCGCAACTGTCATGCAGGACGCAATCGCTTTGGCGCGCGCTTGTGGATTTGATCTTGTCATCGTCGAGACGAGCGGAATTGGTCAGGGTGACACAGGAATTTTAGGTGTCAGTGATCTGGCCATGTACGTGATGACAAGTGAATACGGAGCGGCGACTCAACTTGAAAAAATCGACATGCTCGATTTTGCCGACATCATTGCCATCAACAAGTTTGATCGTCGTGGGTCGGAAGATGCGTTTCGGGATGTCAAAGCCCAACTCCGGCGTTCACGTTTTCAAGGTCGGCACGTTGATGACCATGCTTATCCGTTGATTGGCACCATTGCTTCAAAGTTTAATGACGATGGAGTCAACGCTCTATACAGAGAGCTTTTAAATACTTTGAATGAGCGCTGTGGGAGTCGTTTTTGGGTTCCCAATCTCCATCTGCCCGTGGCCCACAAGAGCACACAGGTCGCGCCTATCATTCCTCAGAATCGCACGAATTATTTGAGCGAAATTGCTGCGACTGTCAGGGCTTATCATCAGGAGACTCACGAGGTTGCTGAGAAGGTCCGCGACCTTCAGGCTCTTGAAAGAGTGTCAAAACTGGCCTCTCTTTCGTCATTGCAAGAAAAGGAACTTGAGCAGCGCAAATCTGTATTGGCCGAGGAATATCGCAAGACGCTGAGCGACTGGGATGCACTGTGCGCAAATTATCGCGGCGAAAAATATAAATACGAGATTCGCGGTCGTGTGCTCGAAGTGCCCACGCATGTGACGAGTCTTTCTGGTTCAAAGATTGCCCGCGTTGCTTTGCCTCAGACACAAGACTGGGGCGAAATCGTTCGGTTCACGAGATCGGAAAATGTTCCCGGTTCGTTCCCATTCACCGCTGGAGTGTTTCCCTTCAAGCGATCTGATGAAGATCCCAAACGTCAGTTTGCGGGTGAGGGCGGGCCTGAAAGAACCAATCGCCGCTTTCATTACCTCACAAAGACCGACACTGCTAAACGGTTGTCTACGGCGTTCGATAGCGTGACGTTGTACGGTGACGATCCGGCGCAGCGCCCCGATATTTATGGCAAGGTGGGTGAAAGTGGAGTGAGCATTGCCACGCTCAATGACATGAAGACTCTCTATTCGGGATTCGATTTATGTGACCCAAATACGAGCGTGAGTATGACCATTAACGGTCCGGCCCCAATTCTTCTCGCGTTCTTTCTAAATGCAGCTATCGACCAGCAAATCGAGGTCGCAGAAAAAACCAAAGGTCGAATTCTCAATCCCGATGAATTTGCTGCCGTGCGGGCCGATACTTTGCGCAAGGTACGTGGAACAGTGCAGGCCGATATTTTGAAAGAAGATCAGGCACAAAACACCTGCATTTTCTCGACAGATTTTGCACTCAAAATGATGGGAGACATTCAAGAGTTTTTCATTCGCAATGATGTACGGAACTATTATTCAGTGAGTATTTCTGGCTACCACATTGCAGAAGCGGGAGCGAATCCAATCACTCAGCTGGCATTCACGCTCGCGAATGGATTTACTTACGTTGAATATTATTTGAGCCGCGGAATGAAGATCGACGACTTTGC
>CAYWSV010000191.1:0-5450 GCA_964460155.1 uncultured Oligoflexia bacterium
TGCGTCCTTAACGCACCCCACGCTTCGCCCAACTATCTTTCATTCTCAGGTACACCTCAACTTCTTCAGAGTCGTCAGTCCTTTGCATCTCAGGTTCCATCAACAATAGAACTTTTTTTTGATGAAAGTTTTAGCACTGTTAGGGGGGTATTTCTCGAACCCTCTGCACTTTCCAAAATACATTTTTCAGCTGTGAGAGAAGTTCGTGTCAACTCGAACACCAAAATACCCTGCAAAGAGAATGATCTTATTGGCAAGTACGAGATGATGATTTTCGGTTTTAGCGGAATATTTAGTGTTCAGTCCATTGGTACAAATCAATATGCGGCTGTGTTCTCTTCGTATGGGGGCGAGTTCAGACTTCACTTTTCCTTTGGAAGGTACAATTCAAATACAGGACGCCTTACGTTCATAAACAGTCAGGCAAACGTTCCACTTGGATGGAGATTGTTGGCCGAGAAGGACAAAGAACATCGATGCAGACTGCATGGGTGGGGCTTGTCGTCATTCAATGGATCTTTCTATCCCCTGACTATGAATAGCATTAAACGTTCCTTGTAATCGCCCAGAACCGTAGCTTCTTTGGTCGAATTAAACGATTCTAGGAGGCAAAAATGTGGTTTATTCCGGCATTTCTCGCGGGTCTAATTTTCTCTTTCGCGTTGTTTGCTTTTCCTGTTTTGTCGTCGTTACTAATTTCTAAGAGACGCAGTCCTTTTTCAACGCGTCTTCTGCCAAAGAAAATAGACATTATAATTCCCTGTCACAATGAAGAGAGAAACTTAAAGACGACTCTTGAAAGTGTTAGCTGTTGCATCCGGGAAATGAAGATTCTGTATCCAAATATTGATGTACAGATTATCTGCGGGATTGATGATTGTTCTGACTGCACCGTCGAAGAAGCGCGAAAGTATGACGTATCCGTAAAGACTTTTGGCTACCGCTCAAAGTGGAAAGTCATCAATGATCTGATTATTGATTCGAAATCAGATTGGGTTGTGCTTCTTGATGCAGGTGTTACTTGGGATTTTAGACTACTTCGAAATTCGATTGCACTTCTAGGGGATCCAGAGGTTGTTTCGTTTTCGCCGGGGTATAAAAAACAGAACTCGTCGTTTTTGAGTCGAATATACTGGCGAACAGAGGCATTTTTAAAGTCAATTGAGAATTTAGCAGGCGGTCCAATTTCGATTCATGGTGCCACTGTGTTCTATCGAACTCCAGAGGCCAAGAAAGCATTACGAATTCTTGCTGGACGAAGCTGGATTAACGACGATGTCGCGCTACCATTGATGATGCGAACAATATTTCGCAATAGATCAATCGTCTATTCGTCAAACGAGAAGTTGGGCTTTTGTGTTTGCGATTCTGCTCCGCGTTCTGCTAACGGCGAGGCTGGTGCACGGCTCAGAGTAGCACTTGGAAACCTTCAATGGATCCGATGGATACTGCCGGTTTGTTGGTACTGGAATAGAGATATTGCCCTGTTGTCGATGCGACGTGTCATTCGACTCTTTTGGGCCATTGCTGCGTTGTGTTTTGTCCTCTCGGTGTCATTACTTTCGTTGGAACTTATTGACCATCTGTTCGTTTCATACTCGACTTCAATTTTTGTTGGACTATTGCTGATTGCTTTCCTGAGAAAAATACCAGGTTTCATTGCGTCTCTTCAAGCATTCATGAGCGTTTTAGTTGGGCGTAAAATTGATGGGGACACAGTGTCATGGAACTAATGACCAAAAAAAAATGGATTAATAAACAGGTCGAGTTGATTCAACTTGTGCTTTTGTCATTAAAGACACATCGGTTTAGATCGATATCCATGGTAAGAAATTTTTTTCTCTTCTTCATAAATTCAAAGATTGCCCGCGTATTTTCAATTTTTCAGACCCAGTTAAAGCTAGGCTCTAATGTTCGAATTCAAAGGTTTAGTAATCTTCAAATGGCAGGTGCGAATGCGGAAATTAGAGTAGGTTCGCATTCTATAGTTTACGAGCGTGCTGTTTTGGAGGCTGTTGGTCAAGGTAGGATTCAAATAGGTGATTGTACTGTTCTGGGCGACTGTCGAATCTCCGCCTGTGTCGGGGTAACTCTTGGCAGGCGGGTTCTCGTGAGCTGGAATGTATTTATACAGGATTACGATTCGCACCCTTTGGATCCCTTGGTTCGCGGCGAACAGGTAAAGCGAATCTGTCGAAGGTTTTTTCCGAGATTCAGTGACTCAGTTCCCCTTGAAGATGAAAACGTTCTTTTAAAATGGACTCCAACATCATCGCCCATTGATATTGGCGATGATGTTTGGCTGGGCGCGGGTGCAATTATTTTAAAGGGGGTGAAGCTAGGCGATGGCTGTGTTGTTGCCAGCGGAAGTGTGGTGACTTCTGGAACCTACCCACCTCGAAGCCTACTTGCCGGAAATCCAGCCAGAATTGTCCGGGTACTTCACGATGGTGAGGTTTTTCTATGAGGGTCCTACAGCTGACTCAATATCTAGCTTTAGGCGGGCTCGAAAAGTGCGCAACTCATATTGCTATAGAGCTAAGTATGCGCGGTATTCATTCAGTTGTTGCCATTTACGAAGATGAAGGAATTAATGAGTCACTGAAAGAGAAATTATTGAAGTCTGACGTCAAGGTTCATCATTGGCGTAAATCAAAGGGTTTCTGCATAAAGACAGTTATGAAACTTCTGGCGGTCGTTTTTAGGGAAAGAATCAATGTGATTCATTCCCACGATTTGGGCGCGCTAATTTATGCGTGCTTAATCGCAATGCTCACTTTTTTTCGAGTGCGTGTGATTCACACACAACATAGTTTTGTGCACTTTAGAAAAGATATAAAGCGATACCTCGTGTATGAGCGTTTGTTTCCGCGAATTGCTAATCAAATTTGTACTGTTTCGCAGTCGATTAGTGATTTTTATGTCTCTCTGGGTATTCCAGAGAAGAGATTGGCAGTTGTTCCAAATGGTATTGTTTTTCCTGCGTCTTTTGTTTCCCGTGAAGCTGCACGATTAAAGGTTGCCGAATACTTCAAGTCTCTGCCTGAGGCCGCTGAGAAAATATCTGAATCTGAGGTCAGGATATTGCTCTATCTTGGTCGGCTTGTGAGAGGAAAAGGTATTGAGCGCTTGATCCGCATGTGGAGTCAGTTGCCCGAGGAGTTATATTCGCAATGGAGCCTGCTCGTCGTGGGTCCATTTGATCCTGATTTTTTCAAGCGCGTGCTCAAGCTTCAAATTGAGAATTGTAAACATCGACCTATCATCCTCGCGGGAACCGATAACCCATTTTTGTTTTACCAAGCTGCAAATGCATTTGTATCTCTTTCTGAAGAGGAAGGTATGCCCTTGTCCGCCTATGAAGCTGCGGGTACGGGCCTGCCAATGATTCTGACGGACATCGAGGGGCATCGTGGGCTCGCTAAGCAGGCATCTTTTCTGCCTGCTCATGATTCCGAGGCTGATGTCAGATTTCTGAGAAAATTTCTAGCGACGAACCCAAATCGAGACCCTCTTGTCGGGTGGCACCAATCGGAGTTTTTAAGGCAGAAAAAAAGCTTAGCCTCTATGGTTGATTCATACGTCACGTTGTACCGAAAGATACTCATAGGCTGGGCTTTCTTTGCTGTTTTTCTTCTTAGCTTCTTGGGGTCGCCCTGTATTGCTGATGATCAGTCACAGCAAATAACTTCACTCATGGAACGTCCGGAATATCTGCAGATGTCAGATTGGCAGAGTTCAATTGACCTTCAACTTTCCAAAGGTGAAAAGGCACTCGTGACCTTAAAGAATTCTGAGTACTGTGGGTTGCTACCCAAATTAAGCGCTAGCCTCATTGAAGCTGGATTGGAAACACGATGGTTCGGCGGGGTAGAGATTACTCTTAAACAGTCTTCCTTTGAGGGGGCATTACCGGGAAATTACGTTGAAGCACTTGTGCCTCTGAACGTCGAAATTCCGTGTAAAAACGACGAACATCTGCAGTTTAAGTGGATTTTTCTTGAGATTGAGGCTCTCAAGGATTCAGTCTCCGGACTTCATTCAGGTTATTTGACGAGTCAAATGTCAGCTGATGAAGTGCACTCACCCAATAGACAGACGCAGTGGAAAGTTAATATTGAGATCTTTGAAAACCGCTTGTCCGAAAAATGGCGATTGCCTCTTAGAGCTGAATTTACACCATTTTTTGCTTCAAAGGCTCACTTCGGTCGCTCAGGTGAAGAGGAAGGTTGGCTAACAGAAAGTTACATTCAATCGATGGTTGAGCACCGAGTCTTGCCGCTTAAAGCCTGGATCAAACATCCGTTTCTCAATGAGTCCGAAAGACAAAGTGAGCCATTTTTTTTGAGTCGTTTTCCGAGTTCAAGTTTGTCATTTGCAAAAACCGTTTTGAGAGCGCTCCCATCTTGGGTCGCTGTCGACGTTCCCCGTGTCGACAGCCGCGAAGATTCTCAGCGGAAACAATATTGGCAAAGCTGGCAACGATATTTACAGACTACAGTTGATGACTCATTTGAATCATGGACCAAAGATAGATTGTCCCGGGGACTCTTTGTGTATCTCTGGGATGAACCTGCGCAAGAGCAGTTTAGTCAGATGGTTTCATTCGCTAATAGTGTCAAGGAGAGTGCACCATCGATAAAGTCACTTGTGACAATCTACCCTTGGGAATCGCTTCAAAAATCAATCTATATCTTCGCTCCACTCCTTCAGCATCTTGCACGTGAGGGCAAGCCCATTCTGCAAACTGGCCGCGAACTTTGGAGTTATGTGAGCTGTATGAGTCACGGATGTGGGTCTGAGTATTCAAGTGGAGAGCCTGATTTTGTTGTCGAACGAAATGCTGCCTACATAAGGGTCTGGGGGTGGATGGCTGAGCAGTATCAGTTGTCAACTGTACTCTATTACAGTGTGAACAACATATGGAGAAAAACTCCTAATTTGGATCCGTGGAAAGACATTTTCGATTTTACCGGTCAGGGTGATGGAACGCTATTTTATCCGGGTCGTCCAAAATTGTTTAATCTAAAGCAGCATCAACCTGTTCCATCGCTCCGACTCAAGTTTTGGCGTCAAGCGTCTTACGATGCCGAATACATTCATCTCGCAAAAGAGAAAAATCCAAGTTGTTTTGAGAAAATCAAGGGTAAGTATTTTCTCGTGCGTGATGCATTTTCTTGGAACAGAAATCCAAGGATTTATCAATTGGCAAGACAGGAACTCATAAATTGTGTCGGTGCTGAGCTGAGAGGCACAAACAACGAACATTGAGGCACCTTATGTTTGATGTTTCCGTCGTCATTCCAACGCATAATCGACAGAAACTTTTACGCGAGAGTGTTGAATCTGTTCGTTCACAAACTCATCCTGTGAAAGAGATTATTGTTGTCGACGATGGCTCTATCGATGACACGGAGCAGTGGTGTAAGCGTCAAGATGATATTATCTAC
>CAYWSV010000191.1:5460-6358 GCA_964460155.1 uncultured Oligoflexia bacterium
CTGGTGCACGTAATTTCGGTGCACGTAATGCTCTATGCGAATGGCTAGCATTCCTCGATTCGGATGATGTTTGGTGCCCGAATCACATTGAAACGCTCCTGAGTGTCGTGCGGAACTTTCCGAAGACTTCATGGATAGTATCGAATTCAATTATCACAGATTCAGAGTTGAAACCTCTCATAGGAGCTCAGGGATTCGTAAGAGCGTTCCCAGTTTTTAAGAAGTGCGAGGGTCAATTTGAATCTTTTTTTCCAAATTCAAAAAACTTGTCAATGTGGTCTGGAAATGGACAGAGACAGGCACTGATGGGAAATTGGTTACAACCTTCAGGACTTCTCGTGCAAAAGGAGTTTTTTCTATCAATTGATGGCTTCAATCCAGCTTTGAAGCGTTGCGAGGATATGGATCTCCTGATTCGAATGACATTAATTTCTGATGCAACAGTCTCGTTGTCCCCCACTTATTTGTGGCGGCAGGGTCAAGCTGACTCTCTCGCAGCAGATAAATATGCTCTCTTATTGAAGCTTGGTGCCTTGAGGGTTTTGTGGGGTTCTGGCTCTTGTCACGTGAGAAAGAATCCATTTCTCCTCTCTATTTGGGTCAAAAGTTCGCTATTCCATGCATGCGATTTATTCATTAGTAGCGTTTTGAGATTGCTTAAAAAGGCGAAATCAGAGATTTTTCTACAAACAATGCTTCTGTCTGGTGCGGCTTTTCTAAATATCTTGCTGCCAATTCTACTATCGCGATTGTTTAGCCAAGATGAGTTCGGCGAATACAGAACATTTGGCCTTTATTTGTCTTCATCAACTGCGTTGAGTTTCACGTCTGGATTCTGGAGCTTATTACCATTTTGGCGAGCGCGAGATGACGGAGGTTTAGCTCATGGCACGATTGC
>CAYWSV010000192.1:0-6346 GCA_964460155.1 uncultured Oligoflexia bacterium
ACAAGTTGTTGCTCACTTGTGCGACCTCAACAGGGGGCTCGTTCTTGTGACTGGTGCAACGGGGAGTGGTAAATCAACTACACTTGCCGCAATGATTGACAAAATCAACCGCGAAGTTCCGGGACACATTCTGACACTCGAAGACCCGATTGAATTTTCGCATGAACACAAGCGTTGCGTCGTTAACCAGCGTGAAGTTGGCGCAGATACAGCGTCTATTACACGCGCACTTAAAAGTTCATTGCGACAAGACCCCGATGTTGTTCTGATTGGTGAAATGCGCGACTTCGAGACGATTTCGGCAGCATTGACGATTGCAGAAACAGGCCACCTTGTCTTTGCAACACTGCATACCAACTCTGCTGTCTCAACAATTAACCGTATTATCGATGTTTTTCCTGCACACCAGCACAATCAGGTGCGTACGCAGTTGTCATCGACTCTGCAAGGAGTGCTCAGTCAGCAGCTCCTTCCAACAACAACAGGTGGTCGTGCGCTGGCACTCGAAGTTTTGATTCCCAATGCAGCTATCCGGAGTCAGATCCGCGAGGACAAAGTCCACATGATTTATCAAAGCATGCAGATGGGTGCTGATAAGACAGGTATGCAGACCTTGAATCAAAGCTTGGTTAATTTGGTTCAGAAACGCGCCATTTCCGTTGATACTGCAATGAACGCTGCTTATGACCCTGAAGAATTAAGAGCTTTGTTATCCCGTGTTGGTATAGGAAAAGTGGGTTAATAAAATGAACAATTCGGGTGATTGCCATGCCGGTATTTGAATACGACGGTCGCGACAAAGCGGGCCGCCGGCAGCGCGGTCGTCTAGAGGCTCGAAACGAAGTTGAGGCTCGGCAGCTCATTAAATTTATGGGCTTGCCTTCAGGCAGCTTAAAATCGTCTTCTCCTCTAAGTTTAGAAATTAAACTTCCGCCGGCAGTGCAGCGGTTTTTTGATGCGAGGCGGGGGGTCCGGGACAAAGACCTTGTCACCTTCACCAAACAGTTGTCAGTGATGATCGACGCAGGCGTTTCGGTGATTAAGGCGCTGGAAATTCTTCAAGATCAAGCAGAAAATCCAATCATGAGACGTGCCCTAGGCGAGGTCAGAAGCGCAGTCGAACGAGGTCAGGAGCTCGGCGATGCGATGGAGAAAGTCCCAGCCGTATTTGACAGTCTATATTGCTCACTGGTGAGGGCAGGCAGTACATCAGGTCAACTTGACGTTATTCTTAAACGATTGAGCGCGTACATTGAGAAGAACGCCAAGCTTAAAAGACAGCTTTTTGGAGCATTGTTTTATCCGGCTATTATTATCGTTCTTGCTGTTGGTTTGACTGCATTTATGCTTCTTGTGGTTGTGCCTATGCTTGCACAGACATTTCTTGAAGGTGGCAAAGAGCTGCCTGCACTGACCGAAGCCGTGATTGGGGCGAGTAATTTTCTGCAAGATAATTTTTTCTATATGTTGGCGGCCGGAATCGCAGGTGGATTCTTTTTTCGTAGGTGGATTGAGACACCTCTTGGTCGTGAGCAGTGGGATGGTTTTCTGCTCCGCATCCCACTTATTGGCACTCTGGTTAAGAAAATTAGTATTGCGCGATTTTCAAGTACAACTGCAACTCTCGTTGCAAGCGGTATTGGTATTACCGACGTTTTAACAACAGCATCTGCTGTTTTGGGCAACAAAGTTCTAGAAAAAGGAATTCTCAGAATCCGAGAAGCAGTGATTCAGGGTAAGGGTATGGGTGGCCCGATGTCTGAAGAAGCCTTTATTCCTCAAATGGTTTCCAGCATGGTGTCGATTGGTGAAGCCTCGGGCCGGTTGGACGTGATGCTGCAAAAGGTTTCCGACTTTTACGAAGAGGAAGTCGATGTCGCTATGTCGGCAGTTCTGAAGGCTATTGAACCTCTGCTCTTTGTGGTGATCGGCGGTATTGTGGGTGTTATTTTGATCGCGATGTACTTGCCGGTGTTTGATTTGGCTTCGGTCGGCGGGTAAGCGGTTCCGCATTCTGTGGATCCTCTGGCCAGTAATGTCGCGGATACCTCCGCGACAGTTCTTTTTTTACATCGGGATAAACGTTTTTCCAAAAGCCGGAAAGATCGGTTGTGACTTGCACAGCCTGACCATTGGGTGCCAACAGATGCACGGTGACTGGCAGTGAATTCTGCAACAAGCGCGGTGTTGACATCGTGCCAAAGAAATCCTGCATGCGTGAAGATATCCAAGGTGGCTGACCTTTAATGTAATGCACTTCAACTTTGCGCCCGGATCCCAGCGTTAGGCGAGCTGGAAGCTCGCGCTCGAGCAGGTTTTTGAGATCCCAAGGAATGAATGAATCGATATAGTCCTGCAAAGAATGTTCTGCGATCTCGGCAAACGATTTTTTGCCCTCGCAGATGTGGACAAGAAAAAGCTCAAAATCTTCTGCACTGATTTCGATTGGGCTAATTTCAGGAAATCGTACGCGCAAAAGCTCCATCCGCTGCGCGAAGAACTCAAGTGGCTCAGCTGATTCGAATGGTTTGGGCCAACGTGATTTGAGCTGTTCAAAGAGCATCTGTTCGGCGTCTGTTGGGCTACTTTGAAGCTGCCGTTCTTCTAGAACAAGAGCTTCAAAAAGGGTTCGACTTAGACTCCTGACCCGTTCGGCTTGATCATCCCAGACAGCGAGTGTTTCCGTGCGAACCTTTTTGGTAAAAGTGTCTTTGATGATGTGTGCACTGAGACCCGCGGCAACTGTGATTTCGGTAACAAAATGCGTACTGCCATGTCTGCGGATCTGTTCAGCCTGCAGCGCAATTGCAAAAGCTGAATCCTGAACCGTACTGGCTTTTGAGAGTTGTCCTTGTCCCCCGCGAGCAAAGACAGCATCGATATTTGATTTCTGATTTGACTTTGCTTTTCTCAGGGCGACGATGCGGTCAGGAAATCCACTCAGGAGTTCACGCGCGAAGGGACTTGCATCTTGTGTCGCAGATGCACCACCGGAAAGCTCTCGTTTTTTTGTGTGGGTCAGATGCAGCAAAGAGTCGAAACTCTTTTCAATGCGTTTGAGCTGCGCAGGATCAACAAGACTGCGCTCACTGCGTGAGATGCTCTCGGGATGATGTCTGAACCTGTCAAAGAGTGAGGCCTGATAAGTGAGGTCGCAGTCCGTGTGTATGTCGGATTCAGATTGTGAATTCTTGGTCAACATTCCCTCGTTCAGGAGGCTGACGAGAAGGCATGCCTCAGCAGTTGTCCCTCTCTTTTCTGCTTCGAAGAGGATTCGGCCCAGACGCGGATTGAGTGGCCATCGAACAATAGCCTCTCCGATTGAAGTGAGTTCGTGCTTTTCATCGATTGCACCAAGTTCAGTGAGCAGACTTTGAGCTGCTGCAACGCTCTCTGACGGAGGAGCTTCAAGCCATGGAAGGTCACTAAAACTGGGCGCTTTGTCGGGAAAAATTCGTCGACCCGCGCTGAGAACTTCAAGCATAGTTTGGGCAAGATCCATGCGCAAAAGCTCTGGTTTTTCGTGGGCTGTACGTCCGGTAAATTCGGCGCGCGTGAAAAGCCGGCGCGCAAGACCTGATGCCGTGCGACCTGCACGACCTGCACGTTGCACACAGCTGGCCTGACTCACAGGTTTTGTGTCCAGCGTGGGTAATCCGTTCCAATGAGCATAGCTGGCGATTTTTGCCAGCCCCGTGTCGACGACACCCGTAATCCCATTGATGGTGACACTTGTTTCGGCCACGTTGGTCGACAAAATAACCTTCTTTTTGGAATGCGGCTGAAAAACTTTTCGCTGCTCGGCAACGGGAAGCTCAGCACGCAATTCGAAGGTGTCGAATTGAGATTTGAGTTTTGAATTTTCAAGTGCCTGTGCAGCACGACGAATGTCGGCCGCTCCCGCCACAAACACAAGAATATCGCCCCCGCAGCGCTGATCCTGAAGGAGTGATTCCACTGCGACGACAATCCGCCACTCCAGTGGCCGATCGTCGATTGAAGTGTCGTATTCGATGTCGACAGGATAGGTGGGAACGTCTGCTTTTAATAACGCGGCATCGGGAATTTTTGCTGAAAGTTTTTCGGTGTCGAGTGTGGCCGACATAATGATGAGCTTTAGATCAGGGCGCACACTTGTTTGCAGCATTCGGGTAAGGGCAAATGCGACGTCGGGATGGAGATGTCTTTCGTGGAATTCATCCAGAATGACTGTATCCACTCCATTAAGAGTTGGCTCCGAAAGCAGCGTGCGTAAAAAGAGACCTTCGGTCATAAACACGCATCGTGTCTGTGGTCCGACCATTTTCTCGTAGCGTATCTGGAATCCAACTTCCTGCCCGACGGCTTGATCTAACTCTTCAGAAACACGCTCGGCCGAGAGTCGTGCAGCCAGCCTGCGCCGTTCAAGAATCAGGACTTTGCCAGCACCTTAGCGAAGTAAAAACTGCGGAACGCGTGTTGTCTTTCCGCTTCCTGGAGGGGCTTGCAGAATCAGAACCTGATGCGTTTCGAGCGCCGCGTTTATGTCTGATTCAAGCTCGTCTATTGGAAGTTTTAATCGTTGGTTCACGGCAAATCCAATGGGGTTTGGTGCGCGGTTTTCAGGGCGCAGATGAGGTGTTCATTTTGTAGAATAAGCGCTCGGCATTCCGGGCAGTCATTTCAGCAAAGACCTCTGCGTTCACACCACGCACATTTGCCAGACATGTTCCAACCTCGGCAACCCATGCAGGTTCGTTTTGTTTACCGCGATGAGGAATCGGCGCCAGATATGGGCTGTCTGTTTCAATAAGAATGCGATCATCAGGGACTATTTTTGCTACGTTTCGAAGCTCGTCGGAATTTTTGAAAGTAACGATTCCCGAAAAGGATAGATAAAAACCTATGTCAAGAAATGCGCGCCCTTGTTGTTCTGTTCCAGTGAAACAGTGAATAACACCTTGTCCACCACGTTGTGCGAAACTCTTTAAGCGTGAATAAACATCGTCGAATGTGTCACGCATGTGAATGACAACTGGCAATTTGCAGCGCAGAGCGATTTCAAGGAACTCCTCGAAACAAGGAATTTGCAGCGCCATATCGGTGAATTTATGATGTCCTTCTAGACCAATTTCACCAATGGCAACCACACGCGGATGTGTGGCGGCAATGGTTTCCATCTGACGCGCAAGTTCGGGTGTGAATTGGTCAGCGTCGTGGGGTTGAATCCCCACGGTGAGCCAAAGGTCAGAATATTCTTCAACCTGCTTGAGCCCTGTTTCGAGGGTCTGCTTGTCGAAGGTGATGTTGATTATTTTTTCGACCCCGCTGTTGCGAGCGCGCGCGATAAGCTCCCCAGCAATTGGGGTGAGCTTATCGCTGCATAAATGACAGTGAGTATCGATGAGTCTCATGAAAATGCCTGAAGTCCTGTGAGTTGCTGAGCCACAATGAGCAAATGGATATCGTTTGTTCCTTCGTAGGTATAAACGGACTCCAAGTTGCAGGCATGACGCATGCAACGATATTCATCGCTGATGCCATTTGCACCCAAAATATCACGCGCCGTGCGCGCTGCTTCAAGTGCAAGTAAAACGTTATTTTGTTTAGCCATGCTGATTTGTGCAGGTTCGATAGTGCCTGCGGATTTGAGCTCGGAAAGTCTTCTGGCTAACAAATTCCCGGTGGTGATTTGTGTAGACATAATTGCAAGTTTTCGCTGAATCAGCTGAAAAGATGCGAGTGGTTTGTCGAACATAATTCTATTTTTCGAGTACGAGAGCGCCTCTTGAAGACAATCCTCTGCCGCACCCAAAGCACCAAATGCGATGCCATAACGGGCCTGATTCAAACACATCAGAGCGTTTTTCAGACCAACAGTTTCGGGCAGCATGTTGGCTGCTGGAATTCGGCAATCATGGAAGAACAGCGAGCCGGTGACCGAAGCACGCAAACTGAGTTTGCCGTGGATGGCGCGTTGCTCGAAACCGGGTGTGCCTTTTTCAACAAGAAAGCCACGCACACCTTGATCTGTCTTGGCCCAAACGACAGCCACATCAGCCACCGAGGCATTTGTGATCCAGGTTTTTGAACCGTTCAGAATCCAGTGTGAACCGTCTTTTTTTGCGTTGGTGCGCATTCCTGCGGGATTGGATCCGAAATCGGGTTCCGTCAGACCAAAACAGCCAATCGCTTTTCCTTCGCGTAAAAGTGGCAGCCAACGCTGTTTTTGATCCTCGCTGCCGAACGCGTGAATCGGGTACATAACCAACGCACCCTGAACACTCGCAAAGCTGCGCAATCCGCTATCGCCTCGCTCAAGCTCTTTCATAATGAGCCCATAGCTCAGGCTGTCCAGACCACTGCA
>CAYWSV010000193.1:0-6270 GCA_964460155.1 uncultured Oligoflexia bacterium
CCCTATCATATGAGTGTCGGCGACGAAGGACTGCATGGTGCGCATATTATCATGCCCTTTCCGAGTGTAATGACGACAGAGAATTTAATAATCACAGCAGTCATGGCGCGCGGACGAACAATTATTGAAAATGCCGCAACCGAGCCCGAGATCCTCGAACTTGTAAAGATGCTTCAGAAGATGGGAGCCGATATCGTCGTCAATGCGAATCGGACTTTCATTATTCAAGGTGTCACCAAGCTTCGTGGCTGCGAACTCCGCATCATGCCGGATCGTAATCAGGCTGTTTCTTTTGCGGTGGCTGCACTAGCAACGGGCGGCGATGTTCTGATTGAAAAAATGCCGCATGACCCTGTGTATAGTTTTTTGAATTACATCCAAAGAATGGGTGCTGAATTTAAAGTGAACTCTGAAGGTGTTTTTGTCAGCGCTCCCAAAAATGGACGCCTGCGCGCATCTCATATTGAGGTCGAAGTTCACCCCGGCTTTATGACCGATTGGCAGCAGCCTTTTATGGTTCTTTTCACTCAAGCAGAAGGAACGAGTGTTCTTCATGAGACGATCTTTGAAGATCGTTTAGGATACACGAGTTTTTTAAATCAAATGGGTGCGAATATTTCTCTCTTTTCGTGCTGTCTGGGAGAAGCTCCGTGCCGATTTAAAAATAGAAATTTTGTTCATTCTGCGATTATTCAAGGTCCAACTGCGCTTAAGGGAGGTCAGTTTAAACTTCCCACAGACATCCGTGCAGGCATGTGTCTGGTTGTTGCGGGCCTTGTGGCTAGCGGAATTACGCGTCTTTCGAATATTCAAGAACTTCAGAGAAAGTACGATCATCTCGTACCAAAATTGCAAGCCATGGGGGCCGATGTTCAGCTTATTGTGGACTAGAATTCTGGCCCTTGTTGAGCTGACTCTTAATTGCCCGATCCACAACCTTGCCTAATGAGTCGATTTGTCTTTGTTGTCCTAGGAAGATCATGTTGAGGCCGAGTGTCCACGTCGCAAGACGCTCGCGAACATCACGGTCTTTAAAGCGCTGTAGAGTGATGTCGACACAGTCCTGAAAACCAATGAGAGTTATTTTCTGCAGACCGCTGTATTCAAATTCAGGACCTGCGGCTGGCTGAGGTTTGAGATTCCTGCGGTATTGAACCTGAAACTTGAGCCATGGTTTGGGTTGATAGGCAGAATCTATGCCCCAGAGTTCTTCTTGAGGATAAAATTTCTGACCTTGGCCATCGACTGCTTCCGATTTGATTGTTGAATGTGAAAAACTCGCGCTCAGACCAAACGGACTCGACACGTCGAGTGTGGAGTTTTGTTCACGGAACATGCGCCATGCAGGTTGCCAAATCCGTGTGACTGTTCCAGAGACCGGCAAAAGCGGTTGCGCAGACAATCCAAGAGAACCACTGACGTCGCCCCATGGTGCAGGACTGATAGGTGTTTGGCCCGGCTGCAGATTTCTATTTTGTTCTTGAGCTGTGCGAACGGCTTCGAAGTTATAGCTCGTCCGCAAAGAGAACCCGACGGGTCTGGCCGAGAGAACGGTTGTGCGCCGCCATGACTTTGTATGTGGTGTGAGCAAGCGACTGTCGCGAGCTTCTTCGTAGGCTCGAATTTCTCGAAGGTACTGATTGATTTCCGCATCCGCCCATCGCTCAAAAATTTCCGCACTGCGCTTTTGAGAGCTGACGTTAAAAAGAAATTGGTTGCGCTCTTGTTGAGATGCAGGGGGTGGCGTTGCGAGGACAGTGAAAAGTAGGTTTTCGTTTGCGGGGGTCGAAAGTTGTGTCCCAGATACAGTGCTTTGAGTGTCGGGACGGTCTGCGGACTTGAATTCGTCTTGAGTGACATGCAAATCGGTCGAAAAACCAAATTCTAAAAGTTGGCTTCTTGCAATGTTGTCGGCTGTATAAAATGTTGAATAAATATCCGGATATGTTTCTGAACGCTTGACCTGTGGAATCCACTTCAGCGTTGCAAAAGGTGTTACGTTGTGGCGCACTCGAGTCTCGGTGCGATCTTGGTCGAGGCCAGAAAAAAGATTCCCATAAAATGGAATCTCAGTTGTAATTTCGCCCTGACCATAGTTGAGCTCACCTGTAAAAGATTTGGTGTTGTAACGTATGTGGCCAGTTTCGCCAGCCAAACGAACGTTCGCATAGGGGTTGGGCGGAAACGTATATTGCGTGCGAACTTTTCCGGTGCGGCGGTTTCCTGCAAGAGCTTTTTTGCCGGCCTCGAGCGAATCTAGATGATCTTGAGTGATGTTTTCAAATGTTCCTTGACCCTCCCACGACACTCCGGTTTCACCCACCGGGCGGGGATGAAGAACCAAGTCGATGCGAGGGTTTCTTGCAGGGACTGTTGACGAACGTTCTGCAAATACATCCTCAGGCTTTTGAATCTTTGCGCCAAGAGAGAAGGATTCACCCGAGTGTTCCAGAGCAGCGTCCTGCTGCAGAAAACGTCTAACGATGATTTGTGGTGTAAACAAATCCTGCGTTGTGCCTGGATCTTTGGTTAGATCAGAGTAATAGCGTTGATCGCTCATCTTTTCGAAATCAAATTTAAACGATGTGCGTCGTGCGACTGGCACGTTCGTCTGTGCATTCCATGCCCAACGATTCTGAGCTTCTCGGTTTGGCGATGCACTTGCATTTGCTTTCTGTCGGAGAACCTCACCGCGCACGGTTGTTTTGCTTTCATCCGAAAGAGCAAACCGAGTTTCCATTTCAGCACGTGGACCGCGTGCCGTAAAATATGTGAACGTCAGTGTTGAGTCTGCGTGTTCTCCCAGCGTGAGATAATAAGGAAAACTTGCGGCATCACCCGAACGGCTCAGATAAAACGCAGGAAGCAGAAAACCCGATTGACGTTTGGTCTTGATGGGCATTTTGAACCATGGACTATACGCCAATGGGAATTTTGCGACCTCGAGTGTGCTTCCATAAAGAGTGATGTATTCGTTCGGCTCAATAAACGCACGCGAGGCACTCAATCCCCATGCCGGATTATCGTCCGGATCACAGCGACACGTTGTTAAAGAGGCCTTTTCAACATCCATATCTTGATTGCTGTTTTGAAAAACTCTTTCAGCCTTCATGCTCAAGTATCCCGGAACGCGTTGCAGACCGGCGATCTTTTTTGCGAGTTCAGGGTCCTTGGTTGCGAATGTGCGCACTGCCTCACGCCGGTTCTCGAGTCGTGTTCGGGCATCTTCGGGCAAATCTCTGAGGGCATCCGATGGCTGATAACGGGTGCGAATGAGTCGTTCAAGAAGCTGAGCGTATCGTGCCACTAGAATGTTTTCTTGCGTCGATTTTTCACTCTTTGTTTTAGAACGCAGATTGGCCAACTTTGACCGAATTTCAGTGAGTTCTTGAATGATCTCTCTTGAGCGCTCTTGTCTTGCAACTTCGAATGCGATTTCTGCACGCGAAAACCCAAGAACTTCTTCGTTCACTTTCGCTTCGGTGTCTTTGGGGTCAGCAAAAATTTCAACGTCGTCCATTCGGGCTTCGTTAGTCTCTTCGTTGATGAGGATGCGCGATGCGCTAATGCGTTCGCGATTGCGGACCAAGCGCACTCCGCCTTCGGCGATGATTATTTTGTTGTTCTTTCGGTATTCAAAGGAATCCGCGCTTAAGAAAATATTGCCAAGCAATATAAACGCATTTCCTTTTGCGTGGAGATCGCCGGTTTCTTTGTCGAGTTTAATTTCATCTGCATCATAGTAAACGGTTGACTGACTTGTCGAAAAACTCTGGCTGTAAATGGTTTGAGGAAAAAAAGACGCCCCCCACAGGAGCATGAGTCCTGCGCGTTTTTGTATGTTTCGCTTTGGGGTTTGTTTACGTCGTCGCATCAGTCTCCGTCTTTAAATTCAGCAAATACCGGAAGTGCAAAATGCTCCATGGCTTCACCGACCAATGTAAGCGAGCCCAAAATAAAAACACTTCCGTTATGAGTCTTTGCCACTTGTACAGCATGGTCGAGCGCTTCTGCGGATGAACCGAATGCTGCACACTCGGGCTTAGCCTCGAGTTGTTGAGTGTAAGTCAACAAGACTTCAGACGGAACAGCCCGTTGACTTCGGGTTTGGGTCAAAATGAGTGACTGTGCTGATGCACTGAGCAATTGAAGGCATTCGTGCCAATTTTTATCGGCCAAACTGGCGTAGACGAACACATGAGGGCGAGGCAGTGCCTGAATCTCGGGTCGTACCTCACACTCCTTTAAGAAGAAGCGGAGTCCATCGGGATTGTGGGCTGCATCCAGCAGTAGAGGTCTGCCGTTTTTGATTCTCAGATCGAATCGGCCCGGCCAGTGCATTTCACGAGCAGCGCGGCTGACGTCTTCTGCAGGAAGTTGAATACCGATTTCAGACTTAAGTTGTTGCAAAACGTTCTGACAGAGAGAGATACTCCTCTCTAAATTTTCGGATGCCATCGTGCCTTTAGCAGCGGAACTGTAAAAAACTTTTGCTCCGGTGATACACGTTGCGCGCTTCAGGCCAGTCTGCGCTTCAGGGCTCAGAGAGCCGACAATAAGTGGCCTGTTTCGCCGCGAAATGAATGCCTTTTCATAGGCAATATGTTCTTCAGTTGGACCCAGCCATTCTGTATGGTCAAGCCCGATACCTGTAACGACACTCACCTGTGGTGAAAGGATGTTGGTTGAATCAAGCCGTCCGCCGAGCCCCACTTCACAGATGAAAACGTCCGGTTTTTTATCGGCAATGAGTTGGAATGCGAGGCTCGTAATGAGTTCAAAAAAAGTTGCGTCTGGTAAAACGCTTTGGGCTCGCGAGAAAGACATTTTTGCGTAGCTTAGAAAATCTTCGCGGCTGATGGGTCTGCCGTTGATGCGAACACGCTCGGTTGGGCAGACGAGGTGCGGAGATGTGTAGAGGGCTGTCTTCAGGCCCGCATTTCTGAATGTCTTTTCCAGAAGAGCACAGGTTGTCCCTTTGCCATTTGTTCCGCCAACAAGAATGGTGGGAATCGTTCTGAGTTGAGCAATGATTTCAGGGGGCAGAAGACTCTGCATGCGGTGTGCACCCGGCTCGATGTGACCCCGGACGCGCGAGAAAAGCGCGCTGATTGTGGCTTCAAACGAGCTGAAATCCGGTTTTTCCAGACTCATGAGGGATGGGTGAGATCCTGAGGTGGACACAGAATTCCAAGGAGTCTGTTGATCATTTCTTTCATTTCAGAACGCTTCACGATGCGGTCGACCATTCCATGATTGAGCAGAAATTCCGCCGTTTGGAAGTCATCGGGCAACTTCTGGCGAATGGTTGTTTCAATCACGCGACGACCTGCGAAGCCGATTGTTGCCTTTGGCTCCGCCAGATTGATGTCACCCAACATTGCATAACTCGCGGCAACGCCACCGGTGGTTGGGTCGCACATGACCGAGACAAAAGGCAGCCCAGCCTCACGGTGCTGTGCAACAGCAGCGCATGTTTTTGCCATTTGCATCAAAGATAAGAGACCTTCGTGCATGCGCGCTCCACCACTGGAGCTCACAAGAATGACAGGCATGCGGTGAGCGCGGGCTCGAGCAAAGAGCCTGCGTATCCGCTCACCAACAACAGTGCCCATACTGCCACCCATCCACGTAAAATCGAGGACACCAAGTGCAACCGCACGTCCTTCGAGCAGACCTGCACCAGTGATGATGGCGTCGTAGCGTTTAGTCTTTTTCCAAAGATTCTTCAGGCGATCGTGATAGGAGCGACCATCGTTGAATTCAAGAGGGTCTGAGCTCGAAAGGTCGTGATCCCATTCGTAAAAGGTTTCACGGTCGATGAGCAGTTCCACCCGTTCTTCACCCGGGAGCCGGGCATGAAAGCCGCAGCTCGGACACACGCGGTGGTTCTCTTCGAAATCTGTCGTAAGTACAATTTCGTTACAGGAGGAGCACTTTTCCCACACGCCACTGGGAATTGCCTTTTTCTCCGACGATTCCTGTAGTCTGGCGGGTTCGCGAGACAACCATCCCATGGTGTTTCCTCCATGCTGAAATAACCCCGCTTCTTAACAAAACCCCCACAGGAGGTCAAAATTTTGCGCTGGGCAGCTCTGTTCTAGCGGCTGGTGCTAAAATCTTCGCGGGAGATATGGACACAGTGACGCAGTGGAATCAACTTCTCGCGGGACTCGAGGAAAACCCCGGACGCAATGATCTGGCGTCCGGTGTGATTTGTTTATGTCGCACAATTCAAAATCCAGTTGAACAGGCTGGTCTTCTTACAGC
>CAYWSV010000194.1:0-693 GCA_964460155.1 uncultured Oligoflexia bacterium
TCCACGCATTCAAGCTGCCCGCTCTCTGTGTGAGAAGTTGCGTCAGGAAAACTACGCTGCCTTCTGGGTGGGCGGAGCTGTAAGGGATCTCATCTTACAACCCGAAATTGCGCCCAATGACATCGACATCGCCACAGATGCTCCATTCAAAGACATCTGCAAACTCCTTCCTCAGACCCGTGCAATCGGAAAAGCCTTTGGTGTTGGACTGGTCACTCTGGGCGACAACAGACGTCATCCAAGTCAGGTCGGAGCCGGAACGCTGGAGGAAGACAGCGAACGACGTGACTTTACAATAAATGCACTTTACTTCGATCCACTCGATGATGTCGTTGTCGATTTTCACGATGGAATGAATGATATAAAATCCCGTGTGCTGCGCTGTGTCGGCGATCCCAAAGTGAGATTGCATGAAGACCCGCTCAGAATACTCCGGCTGTTCCGTTTTGCAGCGAAATTTACCTTTTCAATCGACAACGAAACTTTGCAGGCCGCGCATTTACTAGCAACTGAGTTGGTTTTCATCAGCAAAGAACGAGTTTTTCTCGAGGTCTCGAAACTTTCACCGGCATCGATATCTTCGTTTGCTGATTCTATTCGGCCTCTTCAATCGGCGCTGATTGGTTTACCGCAAAGCGCACGACCGCCAACTGAATCTCAGACGAGAGAAATCTCCATCAAACACACCCCCGA
>CAYWSV010000194.1:703-6176 GCA_964460155.1 uncultured Oligoflexia bacterium
ACGCTCTTGGCCTAAAGCATTTAAAGACTGGCCCCTGTCGTCTGAGGAACGCGCTCACGTGGAACTCTTTCAACGTATTGGAGAAGGAGTGTTTGTTATTCCCCAAACAGACAACGAAACTGAATGGAAAAAATTCCTCGAAAACTTTAGATGGCTACAGCGGCAGAGCCGTATTTCCGTCGGAATGGCTGCTTGGCTTGCCGAAGCGTTCGGTACAGCCGCGTCCCCTGCAGGACAAAGTTTATTTATCAGCCAGCTCACCCGGGCTGCGTATGCATCGCAACCTCAGATCAGCATTGACGAGTGCATCGAGCATCTCATTCAGCGCAAGGCTCGTCCACTACGTGAAAAAGTCCAACACACTATTGATTCATCTGCCGCAAAGACAGCACTCGGATGGGCACGACTCATCGTTGACTGCAGCATTCTGTTTGAGACCCTGACGTTGAATACGCGCAATCTTCCCCATTTTTTTCGGCTTGATGACGACGAAAAAATCGCATCGCTGTGTGATACAGCGATGCGATGGTCTCAAACAGATGTCCGAGCGAAAAAAGTTTGAATTATCGGCTCAGCGAGTTTTTCAACGCAACGAATGCTTGCGGAGTTGTGCTGCGCGTATGGCGACGAGTGATTGTCCCTTGTGAGACAAAGTTCAAAATGTACCATTTTCCGCCGGCTTTTGCGTTCGTTCCGCTGGCTCCGTCACCACCAAAAGGTTGTTGATTGACAACTGCACCTGTCGTTTTGCGATTGACGTAAAAGTTCCCTGCAAGTTGCGAAAGAACGGGGATCGCATTCTCAAGAAAAGTTTCGTTACGGCTAATCACAGCTCCAGTCAGCCGATAGGAATGTTGCTCGATAATGCGCACAGCATCTTCTAACTTCTTGTACGTCCGGATGGCTGTCACAGGTCCGAAGATCTCGACACTCAGAAGATCATGAACATCGGTGTTCACTTCAATCAATGTGGGTTCAATGAAGAATCCCTTACTGTCGTCGGTTTTCCCGCCCGCAATAATAGTGCAATTTTTGTCGGACTTCGCCTTTTCAATTGCTGACTTAATCTTATCGAAAGCACGCTGGTTAATGACCGGACCCAGATCTGCTTTGCGCTCGACGGGGTTGATCATCTGCTGTGCTTGAGTTTGTTTGACCAACTCTGTTTTAAGTGCAGGCCAGATCTTTTCATCAACGAGCACAACACTATTCGCTGAACACTTTTGTCCACTGCGTCCAAAGGCACCTTGTACGATAGCCTGAGCTGTGTCGACGACGTCGATATCGGCGTCTGCGACCAAAAAGTCCTTACCACCCGTTTCAGCAATAAAGCGTGGAAAATTTGCGCGCGGGAAATCTGTATTGAAGAGGTAATTTCCAAAAACACGCGCCGTATTGAAGCTGCCTGTGAAATTTACACAATTGAGTTCAGGATGTTTCAAGACAGGCGGAAGACAATTTGGCCCCTCACCTGTGATAAAGTTAATGACTCCATGCGGGAATCCAGCCTCTTCAAGAGCGAGCATCAGCAAATAACTCGTCAGAACTGCATCACTGCTGGGCTTCCAGATTACGGTATTGCCCGCAAGCGCCATGACCAGAGGGAGATTGTAGCCAATAGCAATCGGAAAGTTAAAAGGAGTCACAGCAAGAGTGAATCCCTTGAGCGGACGGAGCTGGAGCTGATTGGTCTCCATTGGTCCATCACCCATGCGTTCGGCAATGAGCTCTGAATAAAACCAGCTATTGAAACGCACGAAGTCCATGAGTTCAGCCCAGCTCGCGGAACATTCATTCGCCGTGTACCCACACTCGACAGCTGCGGTTGCAATCGTCTGATATTTCCACTTTGCAAGAACAACTTCGAGATCGCGGAATTTTTGCAGACGTGTCGCAGGCGACAAAGCAGCCCAAGCAGGCTTCGCTGCAAGAGCAGCTTCAATGGCCTTTTGCGCATGAGATGCATCAGCTTCCTGAAAGGTGCAGACCATTTGCTTGCTGGCAGGATTCAGACTTTTGCTCTTTTGATTCGAATAGACCTTCTGACCACCAATAATCATTGGGACTTCGAGTCCTAGCGGTATCTCGCGCACGGCGGCTTCAAACTGAGCCCATGCACTCTCTGTGTCACGTATATTCTCAATAGGTTCATTGGTCGGTTTGACCATCGACAGAACGTTCATGTGAAACCCCGATATGGACTGTGGTCTTAATTGACTGCACGTCCTTCTTTAGAGGCTTGCGGGCCGGCCCGCAACCAGTCGGAGAGCTGATTCACACGTCCTTCGGAAGGAATATAAAATTCAAGATTTTGAGAAAAATGGCCTTTTTTCACGTATTCTCGGGCAAAGGGAAGAAACTCCGCCTTGGTCATTGGCCTCGATTTGTACCCGGTGAGTCGGTTGTAGGTCATGAGTGGCGTGAGGACCAAGCGGAACGAATAAGCCCGCTCCTCTGCCGAATTTTCATTCCGGCAGAACTCAACATGCGCCCCGAGGCCAAATTTGGCATCACGCGATAACGAAGAGAACATGAAGTTTCCAAGACCGTAGACAATCACGCCATCTTGCATCTCGGAATCGACTTTCTGAGCCAGATGCGCATGGTGGCCGACAATGACATCGGCCCCAGCTTGAAGTGCCTGTTTCGCGTATTCGGCCTGATGCGGTTTGATGGCGGGACTGAGTTCTTCTCCCCAGTGGAAAGCCACAACAATAAAGTCCGCTTCATCACGAACGGATGCAATGGCATTCCTCATCCATGGCTGAGTCGGGTGAGCCACTCCGGGTCTATTTTTTCCGGCCCACGCCTCGGCCGGATACGTCGTGGTTACCGAAAACACAGCTATTTTTAGACCATCTTTTTCTAGCCACATAGGCTTAAATGCAGTATTTAAATCTTTACCTAAACCTGCAAAAGACGCGCCAACCTGCTTCATTGCCGCGGTGGTATCCTGCGCTCCGACCCAGCCAAAATCCATCGAGTGATTGTTAGCTCGGGTAAAATGCTTGATTCCAACGTCAGACATCCATTTAAGACTGTCGGGTGCCTGTTTCAGAGCAAAAGGAAATTTCGGGAAAGCGCGCGCCGTCGCTTTAGTAATGCTCCCTTCAAAATTAACAACATTGAAGTCACTCCAATTGAGCAACGGGGTGACGTCATCAAACATCTTTTTCTTAAGGTTTGCCGCAGGGCTGAAGGGTGAAACCCAGTAATCACCAAAAAAACTCACCTTCACGGGTGCCGGACAATGAGTTTCCCAAAGCTCTCCCACTTTGGCAGGCACTGCAAAAGGCTTTGAAGGTACGACTGTGCGCGTCGCTCCTGCGTATTGTGTGCCCGCTTTTCGATTCTCTGGCACGGGTGGCACATCAGGACGCACACTTGAACTGGTCACAGGTTGACTGCTTGTTTGCGGCGCGCTTTGAGGCTTTTCTTCAGAACGTGCTTTGAGATGAAGCCCCGGAATCAAGTGATGTCTCACCTTGACGTCCGCAACCAGAATTTCTTCGCCAAGAGGCTGTGCGCTGGCGGAAATTCCAGCCGACAACAGAGTCAGAGCAACAAAGCGCTGGTATCCAACAGCACTCATAACCTCCTCCTCCTTTATCAAAATCAGAATTTTCTGGTTTAGCTTAAGAATAGATTAACAGAGGCGGGATGAGCTCAACCCCGAGAAAAATTCACAGCCGACACAGGATTGGCGACTCGGAATTCTTTGCCGCAGCAGGATAGACAAAAAGGATAAAAAACCCCGATCAGCCCTCGCCGAACGGTTGCTTTTCCGATGCCTCAAGGGATTCGAGGCTGATGATATGGCGAAGCTTTTGAACTTTCGTTTTCAGGTAGCGGGTATTTTCCTGCTGAACACTCGGAACAACGGCAATACGCTCAATTACACGTATTCCCGCTGTCTCAAGAGACTCGATTTTCTCTGGATTGTTTGTCATTAAACGCACGGATGTCACGCCCGATAATTTTAAAATTTCAGCACCAAGAGAAAAGTCTCTTTCATCTGCCGCAAAGCCCAGAGCCAGATTTGCCTCGACTGTGTCTAAGCCCTGATCCTGCAACCCATAAGCTTTAAGTTTTGCGGCCAAACCGATTCCGCGGCCTTCCTGACGCAAATAGAGTACGGCACCCTGCCCCTCGCGGGCGATCGCCTGCATCGCCTCTGAGAGTTGCTCACCACAATCACAGCGCAACGAGGCAAACACATCACCGGTGAGACATTCCGAATGTATGCGAACCAAGGGGCTACAACCCGGTGCATTCCACGCTCCCATCCACAACAGCAAATGCTCCTTACCCGTTGATGTTTCGCGGTAAAGAGACATCTGGAATGGGCCCCACAACGTGGGGAGGCGGGTATCGGAAATGTGTTCCAGATTGGCCATCAATTTAAAATCCATCTCTTAGGGGCAATCCCGAGGAGTTGATTGGTTAAATCACAATCTCAACCCGAACAAGTGAATTTCGGGTCCCAAAAAAAGCTGGAGTCCCCCGGTTGTCTCTGCTAGCCCCGGGTGCACGAACAAAATCGGAAAAGGGTCCACGTGTTTCAAACAAGGACAGTGCGAACTCGTATGTTTAAAAAACGCAGAAAATCAGCGCAGCGCTTGTCGGCCCAAAGCAGTTCAACACTTCTGGGTCTCGCCCTCGCGTTGCTCCTGACTCAATCCGCTTTCTTGTGTTATTCCGGTGTTTTGAGTGGTTTTGGTTGGGCTATTTTGGTCAGCCTCGCTGGATGTTTCTACACGACCCTCAGCCAGTGGACCGAACTCATTCAAACCCGCGTTCCCGAAAGGTCGACTTGGATCAAAGGGATTGCTGCCGGGGTTTTTCTTTCTGCGGCTCTTTTTGGAATGGGACAGGCGCTCAGTTTGAGCGACGGGAATCCCCTCATTGCATTGGCCGTGACCTTCGTTCCATGGAGCCGCCAGCTGTGGCGACGCCTCTTTGTGGGCGATACGCTCAATTCATCAAGCGAAAAAATGATTTCTCTGGTGTCCTTGTGTGCTGCAATGGTGTTCATCTCACCTGAAATTATAGGCACCCTTGCAAACCTGCGTGCCGGTGACCCTCGCAGTCCTATTTTTGCACTCGATTTATCGAATTTTCCTGCTCTTCCTCGAACCACGGCACTCTTGGCAGCGGTTCTTCTCGGCGCGGCTTCGAGTCTGCAAAGACCACAAGACCGCTCGATCCCCAGCCGAACATTTTGGTCTATTCCAGTCGGAGTGTCAGCAATTCTGTTGAGCTCGTGTGGTTGGGTTGCACTACATGTTGTGGGTGCCCGTGCGCCCGTCATGGGAGATTTCGAGAATCTTGCTATTCACAGACTTCTCGCCATTTGTCCGGCCCTTTTGTTCGGCGTCGTCATGCTCGGACTCAGACCTCAAATTCAAATAAAAAACGCTCAACAAATAGGCCGCGAAACAGTCTACTGGTGGCAGACTCTCGGACTTTTCGG
>CAYWSV010000195.1:0-2195 GCA_964460155.1 uncultured Oligoflexia bacterium
GCAGACGGAACGAATTCAGTGAGCGACCTGAACTGGACTCCTCCATTGAACGCTGAAGGCAACAACTTCCTCGTTATGACCGTCCGCGCCTACGACGGTACAGACTATGCTGCGACCAGTCAGGAAGTGCGAATCAATATCCAGTCTGGAAATTCGGCACCTACGCTTTCAGCATCGGCGGTCGCAAGCGGCGTGACGCTGGGAGTCGCTGCAGGAACAACAGGCACGACACAAAATGGTGCGCTGCCTATCTCGTACAACACTCTCTTGAACACATCTTCTGCAGTGGATCCTGATGGTAATATGGTGACCTTCAAGATCGTCTCGCTGCAGTCGGGTTCAATCATTGTTGGCGGAACAACTTACACGACTGGAACAATCCCAACCACGGTCGGCAGTGAGCTCACAGTTGCCGTAGGTGAAAGCTTCGTGTGGCGTCCAGCTGCAAATGCAAATGGTTCAGGAGCAGGTGCGTTGGCAGCCTTCACTGTTAAAGCTCACGATGGAACGAACTACTCCGCAGGCACAGGTGTTGCGTACAAGGTGAATGTATCGCCCGTCAATCAGGCACCGAGCATCACAACAGTTACAAAGAGTTACACTGGTGCTTCACGCAATCAATACTTCATGAAGACTTTTGAACAACTTGCAACAGATTTGGGAATCACCGATGCTGAAGATGTGAATCCTTCGGCGCCAAACTATTCAGCGATGAAGTTACGCATTGAACAAGCGGGTGCAGGAGTTGAAATCCGAATTGGAACTTCGACCACAGCAACAGACGGCGCCCTCTTAAGTGATGCAAACCGCCTGATTGGAAACGGTACAAATGTATTCTGGTTGCCGCCGACCAACCGCACAGGTGAATTTGATGCCTATGTGGTTGCGGCAGTCGACTCAAATGGTGCTTCAAGCCCCATGACGGCTCAAGTGAAAGTTGACGTCAGTGTTGGCTCAAACGCAGCTCCACAAATCGATGGCAATACGGCCAAGACTTACTCTTTGGGTAGCTCGCCTCAAGGACGGCCGATTGCTCTGACGTATGAGCAATTGCGTTCGAACCTGAATGTGACAGATGTCGACAACACTTACAGAACTCTTGTTCTGGCATCTGCTCCGAATGCGACGCTGGTGAAGGGAACTACGACCTTAACTGTAACAAGCGTAACGGGCTCAACGGCACCAATCACAGCGCCTATTCCTGCAAATACATCAGTCATTGCCCCGAACGAAAGTATTGTTGTGTATCCTGTGCCGAGCGTTGTCGGAATTCAAACTTTGTTTACCGTGCGTGCATGGGACGGCCAACAATATTCGACGACAATTGGTACAGTGACAGCCGACTTGACTGCATTCAACCAGATTCCAACTCTGACCCGCGTTGGCGAGTTTAATGGTGTCATCAAGAACACTGCGTTCCCTTTCACTTATGACACCCTGCGCGGAGATCCTTCAAATACAACAATTCTGCAACGCACCGACGCTTTCGATGCGGAAGAAAACCTTGCAAGTAAATCTTTGAAATTCAAGATTACACGACTTGAAAGCGGAACTCTGACAAGAACAGGTGGCACGACAGGTGCTATTGGAATTAACTCACTCATCAACCCAGGTGATTCGTTCTCGTGGACGCCGCCGACCGACGTACTTGGCTCAATTGATGGCTTTGGAATTGTTGCAGTTGATGTGAGCAATGCACAGAGCAGCCCCGACAAAACTGTGAAGTTTATTGTTTCGGCGCCGAACGTGAAGCCCTCATTTGCCGCAAGTAACTTCTTCACAGGTGCCTATGAGGATATTCCTTACAACATCAGCTACAGCATGTTGTCTTCAAACTATGCTGGTACCGATGACACCACAAGTGTGCTCAAGTATCGCATTACCAGCTTAACGAATGCGAACGGAACGTTGAGCCGCAACGGGCTGCCAATTACAGCCGCCTCATTGCCTCTCACACTGCTGCCCAACGATTCTCTCACTTGGACACCTGCGGCGAACACAAACTCTGGCGCTGGTGGTGTAACTCCATTGTATCAGCCCTTCACAATGGTTTTGGTTGATACCGAGGGCTTGGAAAGTGATCCTGTGGATGTGAAGGTGAGCGTTGCGGCGGTGAACGACATTCCAACGTTGACCAAGCATCTTGCTCTGAACGCCACAAACAAGAACACTGCAGTGACGATTGACCATGCAAC
>CAYWSV010000195.1:2205-2815 GCA_964460155.1 uncultured Oligoflexia bacterium
TCCGTTCAGGCACGCTTCGCAAGGTGAGCGGCGACTTGCCACTCAGCATTTCTGCCGCCGACACTAGCAGCATGCCTTTGATTGTGAATAGCGGAGCGAATGGCTCCACACGCTTGAATAGTGTTCATTGGACCCCAGCATTGAACGCCGAAGGCACACAAGTCGTGATGACAGTGCGTGCGTTTGACGGAACGGATTATGCCGCTACAGCAGTGAACGTGACCATTTCCGTAAACACTGGAAACTCAGCACCCGTGGTCACAACCACAGCTCTGACTTTGGGAGCTGCGGGTACGGGTACGGCAGGCACAACGCAGAATGGTCAGTTGCCGGTGTCTTATGACACTCTGCTTGCGAAGTCGGGAGCCACTGACAGCGACGAAAACGTCATCTGGTTCAAGATCACGGCCATTGGCAGCGGTAAGATCAAGCTCAACGGAACAGAGTATACAACTCTGCCTGGTTCAGACCTTTACCTGAAACCAAGTGAAACATTGGTTTGGAGTCCTGCGGCTAACATCACGGGAGTTGATGGACAGGCACTCTCTGCATTCACTGTGGTTGCCTATGACGGCACAACAGTCTCGAGCAATGCGCTGGTGCTCAAAGC
>CAYWSV010000195.1:2825-3341 GCA_964460155.1 uncultured Oligoflexia bacterium
GAATGTTTCTGCAACAAACCAAGCGCCTACAATTGCCACAAGCTGGACTCATGATCCTGCAGGTAATGAACGCAACAATCCCGTTCTGATTTCATTTGCTCAGCTTGTGTCGAACCTCAGCGTTGCTGACTTCGAAGATGTTGTTGGCGCCGGCGCCAATAAGTGGGATACGATGCGCTTGCGCGTTGAACAACAACTTGCAGGTCAGGGCCTCTACATTGGTTCTGGTGCAACTATTTCTTCTGCGGTTGCTGTGGATGCATCAAATAACACAGTGGGCTACGGACAGAACTTGTTCTGGGTGCCACCTCAGGGCTACACAGGCACCACACCTGCGTTCACACTCTCAGCGATAGACACACAAAACACCTCGAGTGCAACGCTTGCAACGGTAAGCGTTAAGGTCGATGGCACAAACGCAATTCCAACCATGTCTGCTGCAAGTCGCATTCTTGACCTCGGTACGTCTCCACAAGGAACTCCGTTGGTCGTGACTTACGCTTCCATCAGGACTGC
>CAYWSV010000195.1:3351-6128 GCA_964460155.1 uncultured Oligoflexia bacterium
CATTTGGTTTGGATGATACCGATAGTTCATTGGTGAACCTTGTTGTGACTAACATCACGAGCGCGACTCTCAAGAAGGGAAGCGTCACGCTCACGGCTTCGACCATTCCTGCGGGTTCGACTTCTGCACCTGCAACAACCTCTGTGATTGCTCCGGGTGAATCCGTCGTTATTTATCCAAATGCAACGGCAACGGGCGTCACCACATTCTTTACCGCAAGAGCTTGGGATGGTGCTGCGTATTCAGATTCCACAACAGGCGAAGGCAGTGTGCGTGCGACTCTGAGTGCAGTCAATCAAGCTCCAGGACTGACCTATGTAAAAGACTTCACAGGTGGTTCAAAGAACACGGACTACCTCTTTAGCTACAACGATTTCCGCGGCAATCCTTCTGGAACACCTGGAGTTGAAAGAACCAATGCGTTTGATGCTGAAGAGGCGCTTCCAACGACTACGCTGAAATTCATGATCAAGAGCTTGTCCTCTGGCTCGCTCATCAAGGTTGGAACTCCAGAAGTGCCTGCTCAAGTGGGTCACATGATTGAACCAAGCACCAATTGGAAATGGGTGCCTCCAAACAACAGCGTGGGTCGTATTTTGGCCTTCTCTGTGGTTGCATACGACAACGTGAATGAAAGTTCATCGACAGTCCCCGTTTACTTCCAAATCAATGCACCCAACCAGATCCCAGCGTTCGTGAGTGCAACCAATCCAGATATTCCGGGAGCGTCAGAAGATGTACCTTTCATTATCAATTACTCAACACTCGAGAATAGATATCGCGGTACAGACGACCAATCTGGTCCTGTGCGCTATCGCATCACAGAAACAATTACAGCCAACGGTAAGTTGTACCTCAATGGTGTTGAACTGCAGAATGGTGTTTCGTTGCCTGTAAACCTGAGCCCCGGTCAATCTGTGACTTGGGTACCAAAAGAATATACGAATTCACCTACAGGACTTGGACTCCCGGCCTTTAAGATTAAGCTCATCGACGATGATGGCGTTGAAAGCACTGGAGTAAACGCAGAGCAAACAGTGAAGGTTATTGTTGCACCAATCAACAATATGCCAACGTTCGATACCAACACAGCGCTGACACCTGCGTTGGCGAAGAACACAGGTCGTGAAATTACCCATGCTCAAATCTTTGCTGCCATTAAGTTCAAAGATAATGATTTCTTCTACAGCAACAACGCAGAGCCTGCGGCTGGTGAGATTTCCTACCGCATTGAAGCTGTGAACTCTGGTGAGCTCAGAAAGACAAACGGTGGAACACTTATTTCACCTGTCAGCACCACACCTTCTTCCATGCCTTTGCTCGTGAATAGCGGTGCAAATGGTGCTGATAAATTGTCGAGCGTTTACTGGACACCTGCGAACAACGCATCGGGCAGCCAAATGGTCATGACCCTGCGCGGCTTCGATGGAACAGACTATTCTGCAACGACAACGACAGTGACAATCACAGTCAACACAGGCAACAGCAAACCCGTAATTGCGACAACAACTCATACAATGGGTCAAAGTGGGACGTCAGGTACGGCGCAGAATGGTCAGTTGCCAATCACCTACGACACCTTGAAGGTGAGGTCGGGTGCGACAGATGTTGATGGTGACGTCTTGTGGTTCAAGGTGACTTCAATTGACGGCGGTATGCTGAGAGTTGGCAATAGCGACTACACGACTCTTCCTGGAACCGCTTTGTATGTGAAGCCAAATGAAACAGTGGTGTGGAGTCCAACCACAAATACTTATGGCGCAGATGCAACCGCGTTGTCTGCATTCAGTGTGAAAGCCTTCGACCAAGTGCTTGAATCTGACAATGCGCTGGCATTGAAGGTGAATGTATCTGCGGTCAATCAAACTCCAACCATCGCATCACAATGGATTGCACCAACGTCTGTAGATCGTAACGACTATAAGATGCTCACCTACGAAGATATGGCCGCAGGTCTCAATATTCTCGACGCCGAGGATGCGCCTCTTTCAAACACAACCTCGCGTTACAACACCATGCGACTGCGTATTGAGCAGCTTGTTGATGGTCAAGAAGTTCGCATTGGAACGACAACAAACGCTCTTGATGCATCGCCTCTTGTTATTAACGGTACAAGCAACGTTATTGGCTTGGGAAGCAAGGTCTTCTGGAAATCACCTGTTGCCAGCGATGGAACATTTACTGCCTTCCGCGTAACCGCAGTCGACACGGGTAATCTGTCGAGCCCAACAGTTGGCGATGTTAAAGTCACTGTCCTTGGCAGCAACGATGCACCTTACATGAATTCAGCGAACACCAACCCGCGCGTTTACAACTTTGGTGCAACTCCGCAGGGTGTTCCATTCCTCATTACCTACGACACACTCAAAACGGCATTTGATATTCGCGACTCAGACAGTCCTTATCTGTCGTTTGTTGTCACCTCAATCACCGATGCAACTCTAAAGAAGGGCACCCTTTCAATGGTGGCTGCTACTCCAGTGAATGGAGTCAGCCCAGCAGGCACATCTGTCATAGCACCCACTGAAAGCGTGGTCGTCTTCCCTGCGGTGAGCCGTGTTGCAGATGGTGCAGAGATCTTCAGAGTCCGCGTCTTTGATGGTGAAACATATTCCGATGCAACGACGGGCTTTGCGGTTATCAAAGCAGACTTGAAGTTGAACAATCAGGTGCCAACACTGACCTACGTAAAGAACTTTACAAATGTAATGAAGGGCGGCGAGCTGCTCTCGCGTCTCGTCCCGCGTCAGGGTGAACAGCAGGCCCATGCCCTCGGT
>CAYWSV010000196.1:0-3078 GCA_964460155.1 uncultured Oligoflexia bacterium
AGAAAAAACGTTCGAACCTTCGAGCGGCATGAGGGAACCATGGAAGACCTGCGCGACACCGTCGAGCTCACGCACGCGGGCCGCAAATGCACGGCCGTTTTCGTTGTGTGCACGCATGCGAACACTGAGAGTGCGCAATCCTTTCGCCAGTTGCATGCAGCCAGCTGCCGAAAGAAAACCACCAACATACATTGCTGTAGTCGCCAACAACTCCGAAAATTCTTTTGAACACGCAACCACACCACAGACAAGATCTGAATGACCGTTCATGTATTTGGTGGCACTTTCAACCACCACATCCACACCAAGTGCCAAAGGTTTGCAGTTTACGGGACTGGCAAAGGTGTTGTCGCACACCAGCAAAGCACCACTTTTGCGTTTTGCTTCTAGAGCCAATTCAAAGTCTTGGGGAATGCAAAATGGATTCGAAATACTCTCAAAAAACAAAACGCGCGTCTGAGGTCGCAGATGTGCGTTCCAGTCTTTCAGAGGTGCGAAGGTGGATTCAATTCCCCAGCGTGCTAAAATTTTCTGGGCCAGGCCTTGAGATGCACCATAACAATTTTCTTGAAACAAAATATGGTCACCCGGCTTTAATGCTGTGGTCAACACTGCATGAATAGCTGCCATACCTGAAGAAAAAACCTGAGCATCTTCAGCCCTATGAAGAGCGGCAATGAGGGAACAGACCTCTTTGTGATTTGCCGTGTTCGACAGCCGTGCATACACAGGCATGTCATCAACCGACGGAGTTGCAAAAGTCACCGATTGTTCAACAGCACCCACGAGTCCGGTACCCAAACGATGTTGCGAACCTGCGTGTTGGAGGACAGTCGGGAGATTCTGAAATCCATTGAGCTTGTCCATAACGACCTTTGTTTATGAATTGTGTAGTTAGTTCGAGTTGAATTTGAAAAGAACGAACAGATCACGCGGTGGTTATACACGAACGACCTGAAAAACTAAATAAACCACTTCATGCCAAATGTGGTGAGTTAGAGTTCCCCGTTGATTTTCTGCTTGTCGATCAGCAGACCTATGATAAAAAATCGCTTATCGGCGGCGCGCTCTTTGATGCGCGGCACGAAGGACGTGTGTTGTACTGTATTGAGCACGCCGAAAAATAAAAAATTCGCCACCAAAGTCTGTGCCTATTAGGAAACAACTCCCAACAGCGGCAGCCCGACGGTCAAAGGTTCAATAACAGCCGTTCGGGCTGTGACTGTATTGCTCAAACCATGCGATGGCTGACGCAGCAAAAACTCACCTGAATAGTGCGCACCACTGATACGAACTTTAAGCTGCTGATTTGAAATTGCAGCCATGACCGAGAATTTTTCTTCGGCATTGAGCGTCAGACTGACAGGCGCCGTCGAGAGAACAATTTCGGGTCCGAGTGCAACAGTTGCTGGGCACGCAATTCTCCCAAGCATGGATGTGAATTCAAAAATATTCGCTAACTCGTGATCAAATCGCCCGCCCAATGCGCCATGAACGGTAATCCACGCCTGATCCGCGAGTTCTTCGGCATGCCGAACATCGTACTCAATCAACGACGTCATGGCCGCACAGTCTGAAAAATCCTTATCCGTTGAGTAACGATGCTCTCGCCACCGACCTTCCAGTCGCGCAGCCGTACTTTTGAGGAGTACATGCCCATGTCGTCCGAGTGAATCTCCGTCTCCACACCAGACAACACTCTGTATTCGCGCGGCAGCTTCGGGAGCCAGCGCATTGAACCAGCTCAAAAAGCTCTCTAAACCTGCATCGGCAATATAGACAAAACGTACGCCCTGCAGAGCAGAAAGTGGTTGGTGAGGCTGCCAGAATAACCACTGGGACTGGCGTTCATCTTCAGTTTGACGCGACGGACCCGCAAGGAAGACTTTGGCTTCAAACATGATGCGCTCCTCCCTCAAGACCCGAAGGCTGGAAATTCAGCTCCACCGGAAGTCCTGCTTGTTGCATAATAATCAAGGCATTCGTCGTCGGACAGGGGCCAGAACGCAGAAGATAATCAAATTCTAATTTACCATTGCCGCCAACCGTTTCGCGTAAATGAAAATTGCGCACTCCCTCGACATCATTTTCCAAGCGAGTCAGCGCCAAATCGTGAGTCGTGAGAACACCAAATGCTCCAGTTTTCAATAACGCAGAGATAACCTGCCATGACCCCAAAAACCGTTCACGATTGTTTGTTCCACGAAAAATTTCGTCGATGAGAAAAAGTTTACCCCGATTGCCGGAATCCTGTTTCAGGCTGTCGAGAACTGACACAAGGCGCTTAACCTCGGCGTAAAAATAACTCGCACCTGACTCCAATGAATCAGACACCTGAATTGCACAAAGAATTTCGAGCCGCGGCATTGCAAAACGTTGCGCACACACAACACTGCCCATTTGAGCCAACAGAGCGTTCATACCAATCGCTCTCAACAGGGTACTCTTACCCGCCATATTGCTGCCCGTAAGCAAAATACAACGCTGTTGAGAGTCGAGCTGAACATCGTTACCGACACGATTGTGAGCTGGCAGAAGCGGATGTGCAACGGCAAGACCATGAATATCTGCAGCGTTTGTCTGTGCGCGAGTGAATTCAGGATTTTCAAGCTTTATGCGGGCAAGCGCCGCGTGAAAGTCGAACGACACAACATCTTTCCACCAATCCTGAAAACGTCCATCAATCGTTCTGTGCGCAATAAGAGTGACTGCGAATGTCACAGCATCATAAGGAATTAGAACGTTCAGCAGAATCCAAACAATAGGATTTCGGCGCACCTCGGCCAGCTCAAATGTCAGTCTCAAGAACCGAAAACGACGACCTGCCGACACCGGAATCAAACTTTTCTTTTGAGCACTCACGCATTTTTGAACATCTTCGAGAGCATTCAAAACTTTCAATTCACGCAGCCCTAATGAGCCACTGATGAGCAAAACTTTTCTCCGCCATGTTTCCCAGAGAACAGCTCCAACTAAAAAGAACCCCCAAGTGTTGACAATAAATGGTGCAACGACTGCACCTACAGACGGAACAAAAAATGAAACAAGGCCCCAAAAGAGGCCATAATTTCCAAAGAC
>CAYWSV010000196.1:3088-6113 GCA_964460155.1 uncultured Oligoflexia bacterium
CTCCAACTAAAAGCACCGGAACAAAAATTGACAGCGGCTCTGAAAGACGAGACGTGTCAGCGCTCTCCATAAATGACATGAGACTTGGTAAAAATTTTCCAGTCCAGATCCCGAGCTGCACAAGGACGAGAACCCAAATGACTGTTTCAAGCAATGCTCTTTGAGTCTCGGGCCGCACCGATGATTTTTCGCTCTCAGCGGCTGGGGAGTCCGTATTTGTTTCGGATTCAGCGTCTTCGTCACGTACTTTATGCAACTCAGAAGCCCAACTGCCGAAACGATAACTCTCCCAACGCCGCAACGCCTTACTCTGGCCCGCAAGGTCATCGGCCAGCTGAGTTCGACGCATCAGTTCGACTTCCTCTAAAGGCTGACTTCCACGTGAGAGCAACTCATCAGCAAGTAAAGAGCTACCCTCTTCCAGAGTGCATGTGTCGGTCCACAACGCAGGTAATCCGGTCAGGTCAAAATCGCTGCGGTAAGGATGGTCTTCGGGAACGCTCGCTGCACGACGCCAAACCGACTCCGAAAAGGACGGTCTGATTTTCCGCAACTCATGCCAATCACGCTGCAATCTCAGCATTTCAGCAGACAACACACCCGTGAGTCCTTCAAGGCGTGCGCGTACGCGCTTGAGACGGCGATGAACCGTCGACATGGCAAAAAAAGCAACAAAGAAACACAACCAACCAGCAAACACCTGCGAGGCATCCATCTTCTTGTAAAATCCGACAAGAATCGTCACCATGACTACGGCAGCCAGAAGTCGTGCAAGCGCAAATCGGTCCTCGCGTGCAGCCCAGAGATCAAGACGTTGATTCACGCGCGAGCGCGCCCTTGCCAAACGCGCAAGGCGCGCCTCAAAAGCTGTCGTTTCGCCAGACTGAACTAAATTGGTCGTCATGTGTTGGCCCTTGCCCGAAGGTTCATTAGACTCACATGATACACAAGGAGCTTGTCGATTGCACAACATGAGCGTAAGCCATCAGCCTTCCGCCGCGTCCCAAGGAATTCACGCATGACTTCAAATCAAAACCCAGACATCGCTTATCCGTCGGGCAACCGGACTCCGTCCGAAAAGATAATGCGGGTTGCGATTGTGGGTGCAGGGTGCACAGGCCTGCGTCTGGCTCATTTGCTCACCCTCTGGCAGCGCGAACAACCCACGAAACGCCGTCTTGAAATCACTCTTTTTGAGTCCAGTTCTCGCATTGGAGGACTGCTGCACACGGCTCATTTGGCGTCGGGGTTACGCATTGAAGCAGCAGCGCAGGGTGTCTTGGGACGCCGGACAGTTTTTTTGCAAACCCTTGAGGATTTGGGGCTGACGCCCTCAGATGTCATCACACCTCCTCCCAATCGCGAAATGCAGACGCGCTTTGTTGTGGCACCTTCAGGACGCATGGCACCCCTCACTGGCCCATCGAGTTTGGTCGCGGCAGGTGTTCTGAGTGTGGGTGCGCTGTTGCGCGCGCTTTCTGAACTTTTCCGCAAGCCCGCAAGTCCACCCAATCCGAACGAAACGTTATACCAATTTACCGAACGACGTTTTGGTCGGAGTGTTGCAGAAAATCTTATTGTGCCATTCACAACCGGTGTCTGGGGTGGTGGTGCTGAACATATTTTGGTCCGGCATGCGTTCCCTATTCTGCCTGAACTTGAAGCACGACATGGCGGCGTTTTGCGTGGTTTAATCGCTCAAAAAATCAGCGGCTCGGAAACATCCAAATCACTTTCTGGCACAACTCTAAAACACCAGTGGCCACAGGGGCTCATCAGTTTTCCTCAGGGCATGCAAACACTTGTTGATGCACTGCAGGGTGCACTGCGTCTTTGGACTCAAGCCGATGCAAAGAATGTTTTTGATCTGCGCCTGTCTGCTCCTGTGAGTTCGGTTGAAAATACTCCTCATCAGCGCATTGCGCTCAATGGAAAAGACGAATTCGACAGCGTCTTCTGGACGGCAGCACCCTGGAAAGCTCAAGACTTGAGATGGAGTGATGCCAAAACTCAAAATGAATGGACATCATTACACGACACACCTGTGCATTCGCTCGTCGTAGTGAATGTTTCTGGTGCAAGAGATGCTTTCACCAAAAATGGTTTTGGCGTGCTGGCGCGTCGAGAGTCAGATGGCCTGTTGGGGGTGCTGTTTGTGCACTCGATTTATCCTCAGCATGTTCCCGAAGGCAGCTATTCCTACCGCGTGCTTCTGGCAGGCGACAGGCGCCCGGAGATGATTGATTGGAGCGACGAGCGGCTCACCGAATATACGCTTGCACAACTCGAAAAACTCGAACTTATAGCTCCCAATCAACGCAGCATTCAGGTGAATATTGTGCGCTGGCCCAACGCTGTGCCACTGGCGGATCGGGAACACGACGAGCGGCAAAAGGCTCTGTGGCGTATTCAGGCACATTTCCCGCGTGTTGCGTTTGCTGGCATATATAAAAAAGGCGTCGGGGTTGCCGACGCCTTGCAAAGTGCACAAGAGTGCTTTGACGACTGGAAACGCCGGATGAAAGAATAATCTCAACCGCCGTCTGCACGCCCCAAGAGGCGTGTTTCAACGACCTCAGCGAATTTCGCCCCAGCCATTGATAACGCGCGAGATCAGCCCGTATTCCATGGCCTCTTGCGCACTCATCCAATAATCGCGCTCAATATCTTTGCGCAGACGATCGAGCGACTGACCTGTTTCCTTGTTGTAGAGCTCAACAAGCTTCTCGCGGGTTTTCAGAATTTCGCGTGCTGTGATGTCGATGTCTGTCGCCTGCCCTTGCACTGTTCCGCCAATCAAAGGCTGGTGAATCAAGATACGGCTATTGGGCATCGAATAACGGTGAGCTTTGTCTGCGCCCAAGAGGATGACTGTCGCAATCGAAGCGCAGAGGCCTGAGACTATACATTTCACATTCGGACGCACGAAGCGCATGGTGTCGTAAATTGCGAAACCAGAATTCACCTCGCCACCCGGACTGTTGATGTACATCCAAATATCTTTTTGCGCATCGGCAGCTTCAAG
>CAYWSV010000197.1:0-6097 GCA_964460155.1 uncultured Oligoflexia bacterium
TCACTGACGCTGCCGAACGCTCCACTGAAGATCAAAATCGAACGTCAAAAAGCACCGGGAGCGCTCAAATCAAAAACAATTGAAACTGGAACGACTAGAACCACACGAGCCGATGGCAGCATTGTTGAATTGACTTACGAGTCTGTGGTGTTTGCAGAGGGAGACAGCTGCTATCCATCGAGCGGAAAAATCCGGGGCAAAGTGACCCCTGCGGCATCGACGGGACAGAGTGCTGAAACTTTTGAAATCGACTTTTCTTCAACCGCCGACGAAGTGCCAGAGCTTATTTTCTCCGATGCGAAAAGAGTTCCTCTGAGTGGTGCATGCCACGAATAAAAAAAGCCTTGGGTGACAACACCCAAGGCTTTTTTTGTTTCGGGAGTACCCTGCGCGATTAGCGGCGGGGACCAGCACCGAATCCGCGGGGACCGCGGTCGCCGAAATCACGGCGAGGACGCTCGCCACGCTCTGGCTGAGGACGAGCCTCGTTGACCGTCATAGAACGGCCGCCCCATTGAGCGCCATTCCACTTCGAAATAGCTTCCTGAGCCTGATCGTCAGTGCCCATCTCGACGAAAGCAAATCCCTTGCTCCGGCCTGTTTCCCGATCGGTTACGATGCGAACCGATTCCACTTGGCCACACTCAGAAAACGCTTGTGCAAGCGCATCTTCAGTAGCGGAATAAGGGATATTACCAACGTACAACTTCTTACCCATGACTTCTCCTTAAAAACCTCAGCCGCTTGGAAGAAGACCTGAAAGTAAGAACGCTTCAACCCAAGAGCGCGGAGAACCTAGCATGCCTTGGACGGACATCCAACACTTTTTTGAGATATTTTTTTCACCATACCGGAAGAGTTTGACTGAGTAGCTCGGTGAGTTGGGAATTTCCATAGGTTAGCCTTGGATTGAACTGCGGGGCCGAGCTGCCGTCGTGCCGTCCCTCAAGCTGAACCACGACGTCTTCGGGCGCCAATTGTCCCTGAGACTCGACAGCCCACTGCAAAAGAATACGCGCCAGAAGATCTGAGCCAATCTTATTGGCGCCGAATCCCTTCGAGAAAAAAGCCTCAAAGAACTGGGCCTTGGCCTCTGCGGTCCGCTCGGCTCGCGCCTTGCGGAGGCGTGGCAGAAACTCGTCTGCAAGATAGTGACAATAAAAACTGCCCCAATTCGTGGCCAGCTTCTGACAGGCTGCCTCGTCCAGAGAGCCAACGATCCCCGAGGGCATACCGGCGGGAATCACCAAAAACGGTAATCCAAATGTATTATCGAAGGACTCCGACACTTGTGCAGCACTCCTCCAAATCTGACTTTCACTTGCTAGCTTTTCGTCGAAAAAACGATCCAGCAGAGCAGGTGCAAATCCAAGGACAATCCTCCCCCTAAAACGCCCAGCAGCCTCGCCCGAATAGAATTTGTCTAAGCCAAGTGATGCTGCCACCGGGCCGAGGATGTTGTGTGCCTGAATTAAAAATTGGCTCAGGTGGGATTGACCGAAAGTCCGGGAGTCGACCTCTTGTGCATACCAATACGCAGACTGTGTTCCTTTCTGAGTCATTACATCACTCATAAACCCGCTACTGCGTTCTCGCTTTTCACCCACTAAACCAAAGAGGGTCGACTGCTTAAAAGACCAACGAGTTAAAAACCCCTCGAGTGCGTTTACATCGCCAGCGCGGGCCAAGTTGTATCGGTCGCGCTGCCACGACTCAGATAATTCATAGGAGACCTGCCGGCCGAAATGAATGTCGAACCGACTCTCGGAAATTTCACTTTGGCTGTTCAGGTTGAGCAACCGGGTCACAGACGCATTTCCCTGCAGCGCCTGCGCACGCGCCAGCCGCTCTGCCAATACGAGATTGTGCAGGGGCTTCTTCGGATCAATAAACTTTGCAGCATCTATCCTTGTCGATAAAACTACAGCCCCGCCCGAGACAGCTTGAAGAAACGCCTCACGCGCCGCCTCATCTTTGAGGTCGAAAACATAATCCGCAAAGAACTGCTGTCGCCCGCGTCTCGCTTCCGACCAGCTGACACCTGCATCAAATCGAATCTCCTGATCGCTGTATGCTTTAATCCATTCCGATGTTTTGCGAATCTTAAAATTAAGCTGACGATCGAGCTTTGAGACAATCGCATTTACACGAGAAACTGTTTGATTCTGAATTTGATCGGGTGAAAGCTCAATGCGTGCTGACACCTCAATCAGACCATCGGGCCTTTTTTGCATTTCTTTGTCAAAAGATTCCGCCGTAGCGAGCGAAGTCTGAGGCGAACCTTTAAGAATAGACCCACCCACAAGACGCGCCAACGGAGCAGGCAGTCTGAGCTTGTCGCCCTGACTCACACGAATCGAAGCGGTTTTCTTTATTTCGCTCACTTGCTGGATTTTTGAAAAAGGAATCACACGCACCTGAGCAGCAACAGCAGCATTGACTCCTGCGTTTGTGCTCAGAGCTTTTTCATTCTGCTCGAAAAATCGCACGCGGACTTGGTTGTTCCCCGTTTTTAAAATATGCAATTCAAAACGCCCGCTGATAAGATAATTCGCACGTAATCCCGACTGAGCTTGACCAATCAGACTGGTTCCCAAAAAGCTGTCGATGGATCGCCCGACCGAATAGGCATGTCTAAAAAAACTTCCATCGACAGATGCCATCATTTGCCCTTCAAGAGGCAAAACAACCAGATCGCCGACGCGCATTTTGTTGACATTTTCTATTGAGAGAGGAAGGTCTGTGAGTCCAAACTGAGGAGTGTTCTGCTCCTCCGCTGGACTTTCAAACCATCGGTAAATCTTAACAACCGACTGCGAAGACAACGAGACCTGTAAACCAAAAAATCGGTTCGCAGCTCGCAGAGTGGATGGTGGCAAGGGCCTATTGATCCGAATTGTATCGAGCCTCATGCGTCGGTTGTCTGCCGAGTTCCCCGAGCGCGGAGAAGACACCAGACCCACGATCGAAGAATACTCGCTTTGAGATGCTGAAAAATTCTCATTCGCCTTTGTTTGTAAAAGGCTGCCATCATTTAAGAGCGAGGCTACATCAACATATTGTCCTTCACTTGTCGTGAGCTGTGGCTCCGCGAGTGCGTTGCGAATGTAGTCCCTTGATTCCGAATCAATGCTTTCAAGGGTCATTCCGCCGTCGGAACCTGAATTTGTTTTGCGCTTGCAAGCACATACAAAAATCACCGAGAAAGCAGCACAGACAAGGGCTGTTTTTCGATAAAACAAAGCCCACGGATTACTAGTCTTTTCTGATGTTCGGGATGCAATACATCTCATGATCTCATCCACCGATTCGCTCAGAACACCATCAATAAACCACCAAAAATGTACACCGACAAAGGACTCAGCGTCACCTCCTCCATTTCAGGAGAAAAACTGAAAGAACCTTTGACAACAGAAACCTGTGTTCCCGCTGTAATCGTAAATGCAGAGGCAATATTAAAACCAGCCACAAATTCGCCGCCCATGCGTTTGTATTTCATAACTGTTTCCAATTGAACTTCTGAGGATTTAATGGTGAGTTTTGGATTAATCGGAATTCCAAAGACTCCTCCGACTCTGCAATAAATTCTCTTGTGAATGCATCGGGTGATTGAGGCGGCGGGTTGTAGAACCACTTCGGTCAACTTCGTTGAAACGAGGTAATCATCGTTGTTTGCCATGACCGTTTTTCCAGACGGAGAGGACGTCAACGCCGACAAACCCAATTCTAATCCGAACGGAAATGACGGCATGTAGCGGAAGACAAGTCCACCGGAAAAACCAACTCCGCTCAAACCATTTACGGGTTGTGGCTGTTCACCTGTTTCGTTACCATCCGCATCGACCGCCGGAGCCGGAGAAAATTGTTGCCTAAATGTGAAGAGCCCGGCGTTTCCGTTGACACCAACGTAAAACGACTTTCGAGTGGCGCCACCCCCTCCACCCGAAGCACCACCAAGAGCAAAAGAACCACTGATACGCGGACATTTTCCATCCCTTCCGCGCATGGTGAGCATTGCATTCTTCTTCGACGTTTTACGCACACGAAGGGTCACTCTTCGCCCTGAGCTTGTTTGAGCTTCAAGAGTGTCGCCAACAGTCAGACCGGCCGAGGGTGTAACAAGAAAAGTGCACTTTTTTTGCTTCAATATTTCCAAATCATTCGCATGAGCATTAGAGGAAAAACAAAGGCCTGCGAGAAAACAAATAAGAAAAGCACAAACAATCGAGGCAGATGATTGATGCCTTACTGAATTTAATGCCAAATATTTCAAGCGACCCAGCAAATTGCACCTCGGCCCCGATTAGCCGAATTATCGGACAGGCCGAAAATGACTTGAGTAAATCGACCGCCATACGTTTGAAGCACAAATTGAATTTACTAAATAGAATATTATCTGAGGCTTAGCTCGAGCTCAAAGCCAAACCTACTTTAGCGGACCGCCGAAAACGACTTTTTCGGAACTTCGCCCCCGTTTGTGGCCTTCAATGAGCTCAGCCAAAGCACGTCGAGCCTGAGTGAGCTGCCCCCTGCGCACAAACTCTGCGACCGATAAACCACCCTGTTCACCAATGGGGGTGAAAACGAGTTCCAAGGCTTCCGAATAATTGACCCCAACATGCCTCATCGCCATGTTTACGGCCTCTTCGAACTGCCTCTGAAACGCGACCTCATCCAATCGTGATTGCCTGTACGACATGGATTTTCGCCCCCGCCCAAGTTTAAGGCCCGGCCGTTCCGTGCCGGACCCGAGAGATAATGTCGGAGGTCGTTCGTGGTTATTGAATAATCACTCATTTCTCTAATGATAATTGCTTCTTATCCAATAACAAGAATATGAAAAACGAATAGAGAGTCCAGAGCAGGACTCCGGCTGCGAGATGAACGATTTGCATCCAAACCGGGGCCATCAGTTGGACGTTGATAAAACCAAGAGCGACCTGAATCAGCGTCACAATCGACACAGACCAACCCAAAATGCCGAATCTACGGTCTTCGTATAATTTCCAGAACTTTGCTTGATGATAAAGGAGAGTCGCAGCCGTAAGACATGAGACTATGGGATGAACGAGCCTCAAACGCAGCAAAACAGGAACGTCGCCATCAAGGTAAGCTTGCAATGGAAGTGAGCCAAAACCGTTGTAGAGCGTATCGCCCAGAGCAGCAATCGCTCCAGTCATTCCCGTTAGAACCAACAAAAGACCCACGGCATACGACAGCGGTTGACGTCTTAGGGCACTCATGAACGACCATGAGCCGCGTCCGTTCTCGGATGCTCTCCAAATGCAAAGACAAATTGCAGTCAGCAAAGCAAAAGTATTCACAAGGTGCAGGGACATCGACAACATACGCTTAAGCGAAGCGTTGTGCGCAACCAACTCAAACAAAACCAAAAAAGCACCAATCAACGCTTCAACAATAATCAACCCTAAAGACCAAGCTGCGGCTCGCCTCAAGGGGTGTCCTGCCTCTACCGCTTTGCGCGCCATAAAAAACAGAGCAACAACAAAAACAAGTGAAATACCACTCGTCACTCGGTGGGTGAGTTCGATGAGTGTCTCCATCTGAGGAGCTCTTGGAACGACGACGCCATTGCACAGAGGCCAGTGATCTCCACAGCCAGCGCCGGAGCCTGTTGCACGAACAAAAGCACCCCACAAAATAACCGCGACGATGTACACTAACGTGAACCATCCCCAACGATGAACAGTCGAAATTCTCATCTGGCAAACCCCAATCCCAATCAATCGCCCAACAGCAACTCGGGCTTAGCAAGCTCTCGTGAATGGGCGCAAGTGATAACATGCGAATAAAGAAGGTTTAGACTTTGCCCGAAGAATTGGGCGACATTTTCCCAGCGAGCGGCTGGTTGTGCTGGCATTCTGAATTCTGCTAAACTGGCTAACAAAACCGAAACCAATCGTAGAATGGTGATTACGTGAGTCGAATCTTTAGAAAATCGGCGTGCAATTCAATGATGCTCTCCGTTTTCATCACATCCCTAAGCGCAGGGGTGGGTGGATGTCGGCGTGTAGACACTTCGAATTCAACTGGTTTGGCTACAAAACCATCTGATCTTTTCTCTACCGATTCAAGA
>CAYWSV010000198.1:0-6064 GCA_964460155.1 uncultured Oligoflexia bacterium
GGGTTGTGGCGGTCTCAAAGTTGCGGGGCACACGCATTGACCTTGAACGCTTCTCGTTCGGCGATGTTTTGACCTTGTCGCCCTCTGATGCTGCTGTGCTGACGGTCGTGCTTGTTTGCGTCGCCGTCGCTCTTCTGGTGTTGCGGACCCATTGGGACGCGTGGCTTTCGGATTCCGAATTCGCGCTGGTCATGGGTTTTCGAGTCAAGCTCATCGAGCGCCTCTTTCCCGTATTGGTCACCGCTGCGGTCCTCACAGGACTTTTTGCTGTGGGCGGACTCATGATGTCTGCTTTACTCGCATTACCTGCGGTTCTGTTGCCTCCAAAATCAGCATTTTCGCTACGTACCGTGATTTTAAGCGTTGCTTTGGCTGTTATTGGACTCGCAGTGGCCTTTGTTCTCGACTGGCCAGTGGGTAGCAGTATCGTCCTTCTGGGCTTCGTCCTTGTTTTGGCAAAAGCCGTCGTGGTAAGCGTTCGGCATCGTATGTTGGCGAATAAGATTTCCTAAAAGCTGCGGGAGCGCTTCCCATGTCAGAATCCGTGTTTGAGATCAAAAAGAGTAAATTCCTTGAGCAACGTGAGCGTGGGAATCTGGCCGACAGTTACCCCAAGACGCACACAGTCGAGCAGGCCCTTGCCGCTCCCGAAGGAACACGCGACGTAGCCGTTGCTGGTCGAGTTGTTGGTTTGCGTACGATGGGAAAAATTCTTTTTGCCCACATTTTTGATCACACCGGTAAAATGCAGATCTGCGTGCGCAAGACTGAAGAAGCGCCCGAGATGTTTGAAACCTTTGTCTCCGATGTTGCCGTTGGCGATTTCGTTGGCGTCACGGGAGAGATCTTCCGAACCAAAACCAACGAGCTCACCGTGCGTGTTGAGAGCTTCAAACTGCTCAACAAATGCCTGCGGACGCTGCCCGAAAAATATCATGGCGTTGAAGACATTGAGACGCGCTACCGTCAGCGTTATTTGGATATCATCATGAACCCTGACTCGCGCGAAGTTTTCCGCAAGCGCGTTGAGATCGTCCGTTCACTGCGACGCTCTCTTGAGGATGCCGGATATTTGGAAGTCGAAACTCCTGTGTTGCAGACACAGCCTTCGGGTGCGCTTGCGCGTCCGTTTCACACGCATCACAACGCGTTGGACATTGACTGCACGTTGCGTATTGCTCCCGAAACGTATCTCAAGCGTTGTATTGGTGCGGGATTCGATAAGGTATACGAGTTCGCTCGCTGTTTCCGCAACGAGGGCATTTCTGCAACCCATTTGCAGGATTTCAGCATGCTGGAATTCTATGCGGCATACTGGAATGCAGACATCATGCGCGAGTTTGTTGCTGATATGATTCACACGCTCATCAACCGCGTGTTTGGAACAGCGCAAGTTAAACTGCATGGTCATGATGTTGATTTTTCGGGGCAATGGCCGGTGTACGATTACAGTGAACTGGTTTTACAGGATTGCGGAATCGACATTCGTGTTGATTCCACGAAGGAAAAACTCGTTGCGGCATTGAAGAAAAAGAACATTCATCTGGACGATCTGGATTCCATGAACTGGGCGAATACGGTTGATGCGCTTTATAAAAAAGTGACTCGTCCCAAGTTAATTCAGCCTTGTTTTATTGAGCGCTATCCGGCCGACATGGCTCCGCTTGCGCGCCGAAATGCCAAAGACCCGCGCTATGTTGATATGTGGCAATTTGTTGTTGCCGGCGTGGAGATCGTGAAGGCTTATTCCGAGCTTGTTGACCCTCTTGACCAGCGTGAACGCTTTGAAGAACAAATGCGCGCGCGTGCGGCAGGTGACGAAGAGACTATGCCCATGGACGAAGATTATCTCACTGCCATGGAACACGGATTTCCTCCGATTGCCGGAGTGGGCATCGGGATCGACCGACTTACAATGGTTTTGTGCGGATGCGACAACATCAAGGACACTGTGTTGTTCCCGCTGATGAGACCTGCTCCTGTGCAAACACAGCAGCCCGAAGCCGAGCAAAAATAATTCATCAACAGGGCACGGAGGCCTGTTTGTCATGAGTCAGTCACAGCATGCCGGCGCAGAACGGCCACGCCTTTTTGTTTTCGATGGAATGGCTCTGCTCTTTCGGTCCTTTTATGCAATGGGCCGCGCCGGACTGACTTCACCCGACGGTCTGCCTACAGGCGCCATCTATGGATTTCTCAAGATACTTCAAAAGGTCGTCAAGGAGCAGAAGCCGACTCACGTGGCGGTGACCTGGGATCGCAAAGAGAAAACCTTCCGCCACGAGGCTTTTACGGAATACAAAGCCAACCGCTCCGAGACTCCGCCAGACCTGCTGACTCAGATTCCCGTAATCAAAGAACTCCTCGAGCGCTCGGGAATCCCGACGTTTTCACTTGCGGGATACGAGGGAGATGACGTGATTGGAACGATTGCCAGTCAGTTCTCTCAATCAGGAGATGTTTTTATTGTCTCGGCTGACAAGGATTTCATGCAGCTTGTGAATGACCACATTAAGCTGTTTTCGCTCAAGGCCGGTGATGAATACGAGGTTCTGGGCCGCGAACACGTTATTGATTATTTTGGTGTCCCACCTGAACAAGTTTGCGAAGTTCTGGCCATCACCGGTGACAAAGTCGACAACATTCCGGGCGTCAAAGGAATTGGCGATAAAGGCGCTGCGAAGCTGGTTCAAGAGTTTGGCTCCGATAAAAATATATATGAAAATTTAGATAAAGTTTCGAATCCACGACTGCGTGGAATGCTCGAAAGCAGTCGTGACAATGCGATGCTTTCACGTCAACTCGTCGAAATTCATATTTCCGTTCCGCTTAATGTTGATGAATCGCTCATGCGCTATACATGGGAACAGCTTTCACACAATCAACAGCTGCGGCATGAAATTGAAACTCTTGGGATGAACTCTCTTCTCAAAGGATTTGCTCCGGCCGGCGAAAGTTCTGCGCGCAGCAAAACGGAAAAGTCATCCACGCGGAAATCGGAACCTGCAGATCAACTCTTTGCTGAGCCCGTGGCCGATGTTGTTGCCGAACCTGTTTTGAGCAAAGACTGGGGACGGCGCGAATATGTGTGTGTTCTTACTAAAGCCGAACTCGATGCCGTGGTGGCGAAAATCGTTTCGCCGAGTGTGCGATGTTTTGCTTTTGATACAGAAACAACCGGGCTTGATTTTATTGAACATAAACCTATTGGCTGCAGCTTCTGTTTTGAGGAAGGTGTTGCCTATTATGTGCCTCTCGCCGAGGTTCACCTCGAGGGTGGAGCGCTCGCTGGTTCGCTTCCGCGAGCAGAGTTTTCTGCACGGCTTGCAATTGAGCTGATTGCCGATGCTCTTGCTAAACGCACAGCCACTCTGGTGGCTCACAACTTGAAGTTCGATTTGCACCAAATGCGCAACATTGGGGTTGAGTTGGGTGAAGCTCCTTTGGCCGACACCATGATTGCCGCGTGGATGCTGAACCCTTCAGGCGGCGGCTATGGTTTGGATCCTCAAACACTCAAGGTGCTTGGGCTCACGAAAATTCCGACTTCGGCTCTAATTGGCAAAGAAACTGGTCGTCAGTCGATGACTCAGGTGCCGCTCGACAAGCTCAGTGAATATGCCTGCGAAGATGTCGACGCAACATTGAGGTTGTGGAATGCGCTGCGTGTGCGGATTGAGGCGCAAGAGAGACTTTCTGAGCTCTTTTACAAGCTGGAAATGCCTCTTTTGCGTTTGTTGGCTCGCATGGAGCGCACGGGTGTGCATATTGATTCCGACTATTTGGCCGATTTGGCTGCAGTTGTTCAGCAGAAAATATCTGAAATTGAACGCCAGATTTATGGTCTTTCCGGACAAGAATTCAATATTGCAAGCCCGAAGCAGTTGGGCAATGTGTTGTTTGAAGTTCTCAAAGTTCACGAATCGGTTGGGTTTAAAGGTAAGCTTGCCAAAACAACGTTGGGCTACAAAACCGATGCCAATGTGCTCGAGCAGTTTCAATCGCATCCCGTAGTTGCACTGGTTCAAGAATTCCGTGAACTCTCTAAGCTCCTGAGCACTTACATTATGGTGCTTCCGCAGCTTGTAAAATCGTCCACTGGCCAAATTCACACGAGCTTCCATCAAATCGGAACTGCCACAGGGCGTTTGTCGAGCAGTGATCCCAACTTGCAGAATATTCCTGTGCGTACAGAACTCGGGAAAAAAGTCCGACAGGCATTTTGTGCCTCAGACCCATCCAAAGTGATTCTTTCCATCGACTACTCGCAAGTTGAGTTGCGGGTGATGGCGCATCTTGCGCAAGATGAGGCCATGATTGCAGCATTTAAGTCGGGAGCCGATATTCATAGGCAAACTGCGGCAAAAATTCTGGGTAAGCAACCCGAACAGGTCACATCTGAAGAGCGCAGCAATGCCAAGACCATTAACTTTGGAATTATCTACGGCATGGGCGCACAGCGATTGTCGCGTGAGCAAAAAATTCCCCTCGCCGAGGCGAAATCGTTTATTGAACGGTATTTTCTGAATTTCGCAGGTGTATATCGGTATCTGGAGGCGCAACGCCAAAAGGCCCGCACGAGTGGTGTTGTTCATACGTATTTCGGACGTCCGCGGCCCGTAGACCTCTCGCGTGCTGTGAATCCAGCCGAGGTTAAAGCCCTTGAAAATATCGCCATCAATTCGCCAATTCAGGGTACGGCTGCGGATATCATGAAATTCGGGATGCTGCGGGTCGCCGAGGCATTGGCGCACAGTGGCCTGTCGGCGCAAATGCTTTTGCAGGTTCACGACGAACTGGTGTTGGAATGTCCACGCGATGAGGTGGACGCAACAGCCGCTCTGTTGAAGAATGCCTTAGAGGGTGCCGTGGAGTTTTCGATTCCATTGGTGGCTGATGTCGGCTTCGGTCGAACGTGGTTGGAGGCAAAATAAAGCATGAGTGTTTTTGGGAAGCTCTCGAATCTTTTCAGCAAGGGTATGACCCAGAAGCTGGAAAGGCAGCGGGCCATCCAGAATGAGAAGAACGCCCTGTCAGGCGCTCAACTCATGCCCGGTGCGGAAATGAGTCTGGTTGGGCACATTTCCGAGTTGCGTAAACATATCGTCCGTTCTTTGTATTGGTATGTTGGTTTGTGTGTTCTGGGCTTCGTTTTTATGAAGCCGCTCATGAAGTTTTTGCAGCTGCCATACACCTGCTACGGATATCTTGTTGCTGAGGCCAGTAAAGCTGGAGAAAGCCTTGATGCCGCTTTCCAAAAATTCAGTAGTTTCGTTGTCTGGCCAAGTGAATGCATGACGGCGACAGCTGCTGCAGCGTCCTCGTTAAAAACGCTGAAGACCATAGGCCTCATTGAAGTGATGTGGGTGAACTTCAAGATGGTCATGATTGCAGCGGCTGTAATTGGAGCACCCTTGATTCTCAGGGAACTGTGGTTGTTCATTTCTCCAGCACTTTACGACCGCGAGCGCAAGATTGCATCGGCGCTGATAATTGTTAGTCTTTTGCTTTTTTATAGCGGAATTTTCTTTGGTTTTTTTCTGATTCTGCCAGCGTTTTTGTCGCAGACACTCGAGTTCGCAGCGCAGTATGCAGACGTCGAGATGACCTACGAAAATTACTTCAGTTCCTTGACCACTCTGGTGATGATGTTTGGAGTGATTTTTGAAGTTCCGGTTATTTTCTCGCTGCTTGGACTCGTTGGAATCGTCAAGCCTGAGCACATCACAAACAACCGGCGGATCATCATTTTGCTCTCGTTTATTTTGGGTGCATTGATCAGTCCGCCAGATGTTTTTAGTCAGGTACTGGTGTCTGTGCCTCTTTATTTGATGTGCGAGCTGTCGGTGTTTGCGCTGCGCTACATACAAAAAAATCGCGCAGCATCAGCAACAGATCAGGGCAATCTGACCGGATAAGGCGGCAAGATCCTTCTTATCGTCTTCGCTGAGGAGATTTACGTTGATGAGTCGCCATCTGCTCCCGTCCAATCGATGCTATTGCCGTAATCAATCAATTAATTGCCGGGAGCGTGCGGGTGCAATCGGGGGCGTGCGTACTGGGT
>CAYWSV010000199.1:0-5985 GCA_964460155.1 uncultured Oligoflexia bacterium
GTCGACCCAGAGCGTGGCTCCATCTTCGGGAATAACGTAACGGAGCTCTGGATTTGAAGTTTGCATTCTGACCACATCACCGCTGTATGCTTGAGCCATCCACAAATCACCCGAAGCCAGAAGATCTTTGTAGCTCATCGTGTCAAAGCGGCTGATGAACTGTTTCAAGCCAATTATTTTTTGCTTTGCTTGTGCAAGATCATCGTTTGCAGTTGAGTTCAGAGAGCGTCCATTTGATTTGAGCGCTGCACCTATAACTTCTCGCGGATCATCAAGAAGACTGATGCGTTTGCCAGCGGCCTGCGCGAACGCAGGATCAAAAAACTCTTTCCATGATTTTGGTGGATTGTTAATTTTGGATGAGTTGTAAGCGAAACCCGTTGTTCCCCACATATATGGAACTGTGAATTCCTGACTAGGGTCGTAGCTGACTTCTTTGAACCGTTGAGCAAGGTGAGTCAGATTCGGAATTTTTTCTTTGGGCAGTTTCATGAGCAGGTTGTCCTGCTTCATGCTCTGAATCATGTAGTCTGAAGGCACGATGACATCAAATCCACCGCCACCGGCTTTGAGCTTTGAAATCATGACCTCGTTTGAGGGAAAGTTTTCTTCGATAACGGTGACGCCAAATTGAGTTTCAAAATCTTTAATTACAGTTTTGTCGATGTAGTCGGTCCAAACATAGAGACGTAGAGTTTTGTTCTTCACATCTGCAGTTTTTTTAAGAGCCGTCAGGCCAATTCCCAGACCCGCTGCCACCAACACCGCTGACCCAACAATAACAACTTTATTCATGATCATCCTTTCACATTCAGAGTGTCTGGCTTACGGGAACGGCTCAGAAGCAGCCCCAACCCGAAAAACAGCAAAGCAATGAAGAGCAGGAGAGATGATACCACGTTGATTTCCGGTGTCATCGCTCTTCGTCCCTGAAGTGACCAAATATAGAGGGGCAGGGTCTGAAGAGCACTCCCCCCGGTAGACAGAAAGTAACTGACGTAAAAGTCGTCCAGAGAAACAGCGAATGAGATGCATGCAGCAGCCGCAAGACCGGGCAACACCTGTGGCAGCATGATGTACCACAAAACATTCCAGCGGTTGGCTCCGAGGTCTTTTGCAGCGAGCTCCTGCTGAAGATCATAGCTATTGAAGCGGGTTCGCAAAACCAGAGCAGCATATCCAAGGGCCAGTGTTGTGTGTCCGAGAACCACTGAGCCGAGGGAATCGAGATGGAAGCCCAGCTCAAGGGCTGTGGGTTTAATAAAGCGCGCCATCATAACCAGAAGCCCGATGGCAATCACAATTTCGGGAATAAACAGCGGAAGGCTCAGCAGCGAATCGGATGCCCCCGCCAAGCGTTTTTGTTGGGTGCGGTGTGCCCAAAGAGCATAGAGAAAGGCAAGGGAGACAGCCACAGATGTGCTCAAAAGAGCGACCACGAGGCTGTTAAAGAGAGCGCCAAGCATTTCTCGATTAGTTAACGTCGCCTCATACCAGCGCAGAGAAAAACCCTCCCAGCGCAGCGCGTATGAACCGCCGTTGAATCCGTAAATCACCAAAAGCGCAACAGGAATGTAGATGAGAAGAAGAACCGCCAGACTCCATGCGCCGAGAATTTTGCGGGTTATTGAATTTGCAGAATCGACCATGAATTTTTCTGCCCTGCGCTTCCGCGCGGTAAGAGTTTAATGGCGAAAATCAGAACGGCCGCTGCGCAGCACAGCAGGCACAGACTCAAAGCCGCTCCGAATGGCCAATTTGGGCGCGTGCTCCCAAGAAATTGTCCTTCAATTTGTGTGCCCAAAGTTGCAATCAAACCTCCGCCAATCATTTTTGGAATGAGATATTCACCGAGCATAGGAACAAAAACGAAAATAAAGCTGGCCACGAGACCAGGTGTGATTGCAGGTAAAATAATGAGTTTCCAGCATTGAAAACGGTCTGCACCTAAATCAACAGCGGCGTCGAGCTGAGTGTGATCTAGACGTTCGAAAACGCTATACAGAGGCAAAAAAACCAATGGGAGGTAGCCATAAATCAGACTCAGAAAAACTCCCGTAGGGGTGCTGGCGAGTGGGGTGTCGATGCCCAAAAGGAGAAGCGCTTGGGTGAGCATTCCCTCGGGTCTGATGAGAACAAACCACGCATAAATACGAACAACAAAATTCAATCCCAGAGGGATGGCAAACAGAGCGAGCCAAAGGGTCCGACGACTCGCAGGTTGTCGTGTGACAAACCACATAATCGGAATGGCCACGAGCAAGACGCTGGTTGAAGCGGCCAGAGAATAAATGACGCTCGAGATGATAATCGACGAAAAAGGTGGGGTCAGAGCTCTTTGGAACTGACGCAACCCCAGTGCTGTTGATTGTGGATCGTAGCCGCTGTGTTGCAGACTCATAAAGACCAGCCAAACGAAGGGCAGAAGAACAAAGCAGGCCATCCAAATCTTCGCGGGCAGTCCGGTCCACTTCATCGAATGTCGGACCCCGCATAAAAGGGGAGTTCGGCAGGACGGATTCCAAGAAACACCTTGGTTCCATTTTCCAGTGGTGCGTGGTCAACCGAGTTTTGGTCGACGGTAATGTCGGCTCCCTGATGTGCGTCAAGTTTGATGTGATACCTAATTTGTGAGCCTAAATACTGTCGCATAACAATTTCGCCCGCGTGGGGTTGGATCTGGTTGTTCGTTGCGGGTGTCAGTGCAAATTGTTCGGGCCGGACAAGAATGACTCCCTCAATGGGCTTATTCGCTTGGGCACGTTCGTTTTCTTTTGGCTCTTTTCTAAAAATTTTAACCTCTGTTCCAAGCGCAGGTGCGTGTGCATGGGTGGTGCTGAGTGCCGATGCTGAAAGGAAATTTGCTGTACCAATGAATTGAGCGACAAACTGGCTGGCAGGTTGGCGGTAAAGCATTTCAGGGGAGTCCACTTGTTCCAAATGTCCTTGATTCAGAATGGCGATCCTATCGGACATTGCAAAGGCTTCTTCCTGATCGTGCGTGACGTAAATGAAGGTCATTCCGAGTTTGCGCTGCAAGGTTTTGAGTTCGATTTGCATCTGCCTGCGCAGTTGCAAATCGAGTGCACCCAGAGGTTCATCGAGGAGCACTAATTTTGGTCGCGGAGCGACAGCACGGGCAAGCGCAATGCGTTGTTGCTGTCCGCCCGAGAGTTCGGTGATGCGTCTTTGCGCAAACGCAGACATACGGACGAGTTCAAGAGACTCCTCTGTTCTCCGACGCACATCGGCTTCAGGAAGTTTCTGCATGCGCAGTCCAAACGCGACGTTTTCGAACACGTTCATGTGAGGAAAAAGGGCGTAGTTCTGAAAGACGAGGTTTAGGTCGCGATGCTGAGGGGCGAGTCGTGTCACAGGTTTGCTGTTCCACAGGAGGTCGCCAGAGGTCGGCCCTAAAAAGCCGGCAATGATTTTAAGAAGAGTCGTTTTGCCACAGCCGGATGGGCCGAGGAGCGAGAAAAATTCACCTTCAGAGACATCAAAACCGACGTTGCGCAGCACTGCGCGGCCAGCAAGGTCAACCGAGATGTTCTGAACTGAGAGCAAAGTCCCTTTCATTTCCGCATGGCACCCTCGTGTTTCAGGCAAATCGTCTGCTGACTTGCCCGAGAGTTAGAATTTGCGGACTAACCTTAGCCCGGCTCCGATGGTCGTGCGTCCTGTTATCGACTGCAGGTATGGTTGCAGTGCATCCAGAATATGCTCAAGCTCGCTTTCAGTAAAAGTGGGAACCGCCGTTGAGTTGTCGCGTGCGAAGACCACGTTGCTGGTCCCGCTTGTCCACATGGGCAATTGAATTTCTGTTGTGACGTCAAGGCTCAGAGTCGGTCCGAGGTTTAGGCGATAGCCCCCGGCGACATTCAGGCCGACCGCGAGTCCCCATCCGGTGTAGGTCAGGGGTTCGCTCTCTTTTGTTGTGTAAGACGCACTCACTCGACTGGCTCGCAACACAGGAGAGCCCGACAAGAACGCCGGCCAGCTGTTCCAAAGGCTGACCTCGGGAATCTGCAGACTGACGTCTATCAAAGATGCGGCGCTGGTTGAGATTTTGTCGGCATAGTCGCTCTGTTCGGCTGCCTGCTGAAAACTCGCTTTCAGAGACGCGTAAGAAGCGTTCAGTCGTGTACCAAAGGTCAGTGGTAATGCTCCAAAAGAGTGCGAAATTGTAAGGTAGGGGCGCGTTTGTGGAAGATAAACCCCCAGTCCGAGGGCACCATCGTTATTGCTTGGCGTGCTTGCTTTGACGGTCGTGGGTTTTGAGTTTGTCGGTTTGGCGGTGGACGTCTTGGCGGGAGTCGAGCGTCCCGGATCAGTATTTGTTTGAGCTGCGGCAGGAAGGCTGACGTCCAGTCCCGTGAGACTTGTTAAGAGTATGCATGTGCGCTTGAGACAGCGTTGACTCTTCAAATTCCACCTATTGGGCAAGATCGGGTTGCGCAGACACGGCACGAGTATTGTAAACCAGTTGTTTGTCTTGGAAAACAGCGGGTTGCTTGTTCGAGTCCGATTGCAATTTGTGGCAAGCAATGTTAGGCCCGCTCCCGAAGGAGACTCCACCCATGACAATGTATGAAACTCGTGATTTTCGCAGAGGCCTCAAAATTGAGATGAACAACGACCCATGGGTGATTGTTGACTTTCAACACGTCAATCCGGGTAAGGGCGCGGCGTTTACCCGCACCAAAATGAGAAACCTGCGCACCGGTCAAGTTCTTGAGCAAAACATCAAGAGCGGTGACAAAGTCGCCAAGCCAGACACAGAAGAACGCAACATGCAGTATCTCTATCGTGACTCTGAAGGCTACCATTTCATGGACCAGCAGAACTACGAGCAAATCTCGCTTACCGAAGACTATGTTGCAGACACAAAATACTATCTTCTCGAAAATTCTGTGTTGAAGGTTCTCTATTATCAAGGAAAACCGATTGCCTGCGAAACAGACACCTTCTGCGAACTTAAAGTGGTCGAGACTCCTCCGGGCGTCCGCGGTGATACGGCAACAGGTGGTTCGAAGCAGGCCACTCTGGAAACGGGTCTGGTTGTGTCGGTACCCTTCCACATCAACGAAGGTGATGTCCTGCGCATCGACACCCGCGACAACACTTACGTGGATCGCGTGAGTGTTCGCGGAAAATAAACGATTTACAAAAGCCCGTACCCCAGTTGGACGGGCCTTTTTTAACTGCGTCTTCAAACGAGTTGAACGAGGAGAATTGTCTGCATGATCGACCTTGGCAAAGTAGAAAAGCTCATGTCGCTAATGGCACAGTACGGCGTCGATGTTGTTCAAGCTGAGACGGGCCCGGAGAAAATTTCACTGGCCAAAAGTGCTCAAGCGTTGGCTGCCGTGTCTGCATTTGGATCGCAGGCGCTGACAGACGCTGGAGCTGCGCAAAGAGCTGCACAGTCGACAACGATGCTCAGTCATTCCTCTCCTGCGACAACCTCTGCGCAGTCGGCACAGGGGTCCAATGCTGCGGCGACAGCTGCGGCTCCAGCTCAGGCTGCTGCACCTGCCGCACCTGCAGCCGCAAAACCACTTCCCGAAGGAACCACGGTGTGCAGCCCGTTTGTCGGAACTTTTTATCGCTCGCCATCACCCGATTCGCCTGTCTTTGTTGAGATTGGGACTCGAGTGAAGAAGGGTCAAACGCTTTGCATTGTTGAAGCGATGAAACTCATGAACGAAATTGAAGCGGAGGCAGACGGTGAGGTTGTGAGTATCCTCGTCGAAAATGCAAAACCGGTTGAGTTCGGCACACCGCTCTTTATTATCAAATCCTGACCGTCAGGGAACGACTGGGGGAGATATGAAAAAGATTCTGATCGCCAACCGCGGTGAGATCGCCGTGCGCATCATTCGTGCTTGTCGCGAATTGGGTCTGAAGACCGTTGCTGTCTACTCTCAGGCCGATAAACACAGTCTTCATGCAAAACTTGCCGACGAAGCTATTTGCATTGGT
>CAYWSV010000200.1:0-5949 GCA_964460155.1 uncultured Oligoflexia bacterium
TCCACATCCAGCCCGATTGGCGGATCGGCTGAGTGTTGTCATGCGTGGAGTTCCGGCGTCGGCATCTGAGAAGAAACAAATGGAGGATGGGGCGACGGACCTTCGTGGTCTGGCAGAGAAATATCGAACAGATGAGCGATTTGCTGAACGCCTTGCTCAATACTGGGCGCAAGTCTTGAAAATTACCGCTCCCGTCGATTTTTCAATGATTGAAAATCGTCAAGGAGTGAGTCTTCTCTCGGACCTCCGCGTTGCTACATCTGCCAATCGAAGTCGATTGCTGATTTATCGTAAGCCGGAGAGTTGTTTAGCAACCGATCCCCCCCGATTTGAGCTTTTTTTAAACCTACAACAAACGGCTCAGGACATTGAGCGTCTTCGAAAACGTTGCGAAGCTCTCCCAAAAGATTCAGCCGAAAGGCAGTCGTGCGAGATTGACCTTGCGCGAAATGAAGGACGCGCACGAGTAACTGAAAATTTTAGAGCTATTCACGACTGCACGTGTGCCGAAGCCATCGATGTCAATCCATGGTGGAATCCAGCATCGACAGTCAAGGCGTGCCCAACTCTGATCCAATCGTGTCCCATGGGAGGCGATGGAAAATGCACAAAAACTGGACCAGAAAATCTCGTTGAGTTATGTGGACAAAATCTCAGTAAGTGTATGCCATTCGATTCACGACTTGAAAATGCAAGCATCCCCTCGTTTCTCGATCCCTTGCCGCACGATGGAAACAGATTTTTTAGTGATGTCTTCGTTGGCTTGACTCTTGAGCCGGCAATGCTGATTGCAAAAACGATTCAGGATAATCGTGATTATCGTGAGATTTTGACAACGACGAAGACTGTTTTAACCGGTGCTGTTGAATCTTTCCTAAAGAGTCCTCGTGGCGAAGTCATTCGTTCACAATCTGCGGGTGGATTCAACAATGGCAATACGCTCGTTGCCAATCAATCTGAACGCAAATCGTGGCGTTTGGTTGAACGTGGCAGTGGCAATGCTGGAGTGCTGACAACTCCCGCATATCATCAGGTCACCAACGGTTATCGTGCAAAAGCCAATCGAGCCTATGAGAGTTTTCTGTGCAGAAAATTCGTAATTCCTCCGGGCGTAGTCGACGGTAACCCCGAGGAGCTTGACCTAACCAAAAGACAGCCCTGTGCGAGCTGCCATGTTGAACTCGAACCATTGAGCAAAATGTTCAAGCGCTGGCCCGAAGAGGGAACCAACTTTCTTTATACAGCAAGTCAGGATGCAAAAGGAGGATTCACGATTCATCCGCAACGAAAGTTTGAGGCGGGTGAGGATGTCGCAGGTTTGGCGAGCCTTCTTGTGAAGGACGAGCGATTTGCGGAATGCGCCGTGCAGCGTGCATTTGAGTTTGCTGTGGGCCGTGAACCAAGTGAGTACGACATCGAACATTTCTTCCCAAAGTGGAAACAAAAGTTTGTGAGTGAGAACTATAAAGTTTGGCCCGTCATGCTTGAGATCATCCAATCTGTTTATTTCCGCGGAGGTTGGAAATGAGCCTCATCCGCATGGTGATTTTATGCTCAGTACTTGTGGGATGTTCCGCAAAGAAAAATGACCGTATGGTTATGCTGAATGATAATTTTCATAAGACAGGCAACGTGATCCAGTCGGTTCGAATTGTTTCGGGAGATGTAAAGAGCGAAAGCAGCGTTCTGAAAAGAGCGGCGCCGGAGCCTATTTTACTCTCACCTGACGCACTCAGAGAGGTTTATTTGCCCGTGTTCGGCGAAAAGCCGAGAACAAATCTGATGGCCTTCTTCTCGGGCACTGAAAGTGATGATTTGGGCGGATACCGAGTCATTACGGCACACAATCCTCGTGGTGGTCGAGCCAATCCAGATGCTTCGATGGTCTGGCTCAAGAATTTGAGTTCTGACTATGTGTTCACTCTGCGTCGCTTTGCAGCCGATGCGTGCGGAAAGCTAATGACGGAAGAACTTAAAGATAGAAATAGTCGGAGTAATAAACTTGTCGAGGGAGTTTTGCCTTCCGCCGAAAAAATTAACAGTTTTTTGAGCGCCCTGCTGGGATATCAGGAAAAGAACAAACATCACTTGGGCGTCGAAAAGTACAGAGCCGCTTTCGAAAAAATGATGAACGCAGAACCAGTGCCGAAGACGGACGCAGAAAAAGGCGGCAGGTTAAGATCTGCATACAATCACTTGTGCGTTGCGCTCACCACAGATGTGCGCGTTTATTACAGATGAGGGAAGCAGGTCATGAGAAATATGAATCGTCGTGATTTGTTGAAGCATCTGTGCCTTGGGATTGGCGCCGGAATTTCCTCGCGTGTCTTTTTCGGCGAGGCAAGCGCCGCAGCTAAAGCGCAAAACTTTGTTCTCTACATTCACTGTGGTTCTTGGGATGGAATAGGCACAGGGCTGCTACAGCCGAATAGCGTGAACCAGTGGCCGCGCGGATGCTTTGTCACCAACGTTGACCATGAGCCCGGAAGTTTATCGACGCGTTACTCAACGACACCAGAGCAACTTGGAAACCCTCTGGTTGGCAAAATCAATGCTTCGAGAAATCACCTCTTTTCTCACTATGCAAGTCCTCTGGCAGAGATCTCTCAAAATCTTCTTCACGTAACATGTGCACCCGGAAGCCTTGATCACAACGTTGCCAGATTCATTCAGCAGACGGGCTCGCCCTCTGGGCAACCGCACTGGGTTTCAGGACTGGCGCAACTCTTCCGCACGCCCGAACAAGCAACCACTTTTGTGATCAACTCACCAATCATGTCTTCCGCAACTGTCGATGTGTCTTCGGTTGCTGCTGCAGACCTCGAAGCGTTCAGAGGCTTGTTCCGCGAGACAGTGTTCACGTCTAAAGATGTTTCGGCTGCTGGCCGCGAGGCTTTTGCAGAGGCAAGCCAAAGTATGTTTGATGTGTTCGCGGGTCCCAGTCTTCTCCCTGCAGGATTTAAAACCACATTCAAAGGCACAATGAATTCGATTATTCATGGGATACAGGGTATTTCGGACGATTCGCCTGCAGTTGAGTCAATCAAAAGAGTTTTTTCGACTGATGCTGTTAACGGAAAAATCGAAGATATTTTTAATAATGACGACTCTGCGGGCATAAAAAATGTCGGTTCTGCGAATGCTTTGATGAGGCAATTTATTCTTGCAGGGGCGTTAATTTCCTCCTCAGCGGCGAATGGAATGGTGATCCAGATGCCGGGTGAAGATCGTCACTCGGGTGGTGCAGAGGTCTTCACAAGCCGCATTGCCGGAAATCTGTGGACTCAATTAGCGCTCTTCTGGAAGTGGCTTGAAAGTGAGAAATTGCAGGATAGGGTGACTGTAGTTATCACTCATGAATTTACGCGGACTCCATGGAATAGAAATGCGATTCGGGCAGAGATCGTGCGGAATGGTCAGACACTGACTGTCAATTCTCCGGGTCGCGATCATCATCCTGTGAACGGAGTCTATGTTCTAAATTCAAAGATTAAATCGGGGCTACGTTTTGGCGGTATTAGAGATGGATTTGCTGCTTCGGGTTCCTCGTCACTGGGGGGAGCGCCAAATGTCTCCATACCTGCGCCAACAACTCAGCAGGCACTTGGAACAATTTTTTTCACACTCTTCGATGAATTAAAGCATCCGGGTCAACCCAATTCGGCTAGACGCGTTCGTGGCATTTGGCCGACATTCTCAGATTCCGACGTGATTGCTCCATTGCGAGAAATCATATGAAGCCGATGTTGTTTACACTCTTTGCCTTGAGTGGATGTGGTTTGCTTCAGAGCAATTCGAGTCCTCCTGATTCGAAAAACCCCCCTGCATCTCGTCAAGCAGAGGGTGAGCTATCGCTCGGGTGGAGAAAAATTGCGCCGGTGCCTGAGAATTTTTCCGCACCTATGCTTCATTTCGTTGCTTCTGGCGATGCTCCTTTACTTGTTGTCGATAAAGATGGTGAAAGCTTCTTCGTCGACACGAGAGCAAAAACGGTGAATTATCTGAAACCTTGGGCTAATCTGAAAAGAGATTCCTCTACGTTGGCTGTCGTTCAAACGAGTGAGTCTTCAGCCTGGTATTTGAGCAGAGATGTGCTTCAGTGGATACGGTGGGAAGCAAATGGTGTTGACCACCAAAAGATCGAAACCAGTGTTTCGGAACTGTTTGGTGCGCCTGTTCCTCAAGAGATTTCTCTATTTTCTCCCCGCATCGATCAGGTTTTTGTCGTTGGCGGTGACAGGAAAATTCATGTCCGCAGATCGGACTCACAGCTTAAAGTTCAAAAATTTAACGGCGTGAAGGTAGGCACGATTTTTTCTTCGGCAACCGGCCATTTGTTTGAGTACCTCGATGGTAAACTCAGCCGTCTTTTGGAAACGGAAAAGCCAGTTTGGGCGAGTCAAAAGGTTTCGAATTTGGGGCTCCCTGCAAATGTATCCGAGCTCAAAGTTGATGTTTTGGGCTCGGCTCAAGCACTCGAGCTCAGTGGATTGGCCATTGCAGAGGGAAGCTTCTGGACAGGTGGGCCAATTAAAATAGGAACGGTGAGCAGTACAGAGGTGCCACAGGGCACAGGCACAATGACAGAAACTCAGTTCGCCAGCGTTGTGAGCCCGTTTCTAGTTAAATATTGCGGAGGGTGTCACGAAGGCCGTGCTCCGGTGTTTATACGGACGGAGGCAGGGGCCAAAAAAGCGCTGGCTGACGTCGTTTTAGCCAACAAAGAGAAGATTAAATTCCGCATGAGTCTGCCCCAAAGTGATGGTCGTGCCATGCCGCCCTATGCGCCGTTTCCGTCTCAAAGTGAACTTGCGGCAGTCCTTAAAGCTTTAGAGTAGTTTTAAGTTAAGTTTTCGGCAGTATTAGGAAAATTCGTGCATTCGTTTAAGTCGGTGTTGATCTACACCGATACGCCCAATGGGAGATATGAATAACTCCTCCAGCGGATGTTAATTAGGTCAAGAATCTAAATTAAAACATTGCTTAATTTCGATCCTTACAATGCGAAAATGAGTTCATCAAAAAACATTTTAACTTAAATAATTTTTGGGATGACGCTTGGGTTTGATTTTGTAATTTCTTGATCAACTAGGGTTGGTTCGGGGAAAGTATGAAGTCAAATTTGCTAGACAAAATCTATAAATTCTCCAGAACATTGACTGGTATTCTGACCTTTTCACTATGTCTTGTTACGGCCACAAAAGCGTTTGCATGTTCACTAACAGAATGCAACATAGCCGACGAAATTAAATTGCTGTCTGACAAGAATCAAGCATTTCGATTCCAGTATATTTCAAAACTCAGAACAAATTATTCGAAAGAGAAAGATGAAAGAATTTTGAGACCGTTGGTTGACCTTGCGAGAGCTATCGTTGACCTAATCGCTCGGCTCAATGACGAGGATTATATACTTCGAGAAGCAAAAGGCTTGCGTGATCAGACGATATTTCTGCTCATGCAATGGGTTTGGCGAGACTGTGAAAGCTTGGAAAAGGGGTATTCGGAACTAAATAGTGAAGCCCAACGCTTTGCCATTGTTGATTTCTTTTTACGAAGGACACCTGAATTTCGCGATGAAGATTTGATTCGAGCGATGGTATGTTTTGCAACGAGGGCCGAAAAAGTCAGCCGTAAAGCAGGGGATGCAGATTATGTATCACGTCAGTCAAACGCATTAGCCGGCGCCCTTTCAACTCAACTGCTAGAAGTGTTTAATGGTTGGGAGGGCGTTTTCAGAATTGTAGATATGGATGGACCACTGGGTCAGGAAGTTGAAGACTTGAAGCTCGTCATGTTCTCAACGGGTGGAGAGCTTGGAATCGTTGCGTCCTTAACGCACCCCACGCTTCGCCCAACTATTTTTCAGAATCTAGCATTCTCAGGTACACCTCAACTTCTTCAGAGTCATCAGTCCTTTGCATCTCAGGTTCCATCAACAATAGAACTTTT
>CAYWSV010000201.1:0-5883 GCA_964460155.1 uncultured Oligoflexia bacterium
TTCGTGTCTGCAAGCAATTTTAACCTCGATCCAATAGCCGAACTCAATCGATACAATCTTGCTGCCGTTCAGCAAATTCACATTGCAGGTCACAGCGAACGCGAGGATTTTCTCTTCGACACACACGATGCTCCAGTGTGTTCGGATGTGTGGAGCATGCTTGCACAGGTTTTAAAAACCCGACCAGACATTCCTGTAATCCTTGAAAATGATCACAACGAGACAACCCTCATGACTCTGTTAGACGAACTCAAACAGGGCATGCAGAGGTGTAACCATGGCTGAAACAAAAACTTTGGATGTTTTTCACTATCAAGAAGACATTCTCCGCTGGCTCACGGCCTTAGATGCTCGTTCTGGACGAGAATCCGGACTTGAAAAATATGTCTTAGAAAATCACCTCTACCGGCTCGACACATATCAGTCGAGTTACCTTGGACGTATTACAATCAATCTTACGGATACTGTGTTTGAACCGTGCGCCAAGCTCTTTGGACGCGATTTCGTCTGCAGTCTTCTTGCTGCGTTTTTCAAATCACATCCTCCCGTATCACCAACTCTCACAGCAGCTGCAGCTGAACTCCCAAACCACCTACGCTCCCATGGTGAAACACGGGAATCTCTCTTATTTGCCGATTTCGCAGCCCTCTGTTTGGAACGATGGGAACTCCTCATTGGACCTGATCCGCAGTTTCAGCGTATCTCTCTTGCAGACTCGTCTTTGTCTTGGGTCTATCTCATTCCTCAATCACGCTTCATAGCGCCATGCGGCGCGCATGATCTCGCAAATGCATGGATCGATGCTCAAAATGCCGTGGCACTCCAAATGCCAACTCGACTTTTTGAGTCCAAATGTGGTGTGCTGCTCACCAAAACAAGTGCGACGGACCTGCACGTCATCAGCGTTCCTGAGTCACTCACGCAGTTTGCAGGAGCACTGGTGGCTGGATACAGCATTGAAGATTCAGTGGGCATTCTCGAGTCGAACATGCCAACGACCTCAACGGACTCCCACGAGCAGGACGTCTCAGCCGCACTCAGCTCATTTTTAGAGAGCCTTTCGTTTTTGGGAGTGCTCCACCAGAAGTTGTGATGTGATTGATGACTAAATTCAGCCAATCAAATATCTGTAATTCATAGACAAAATTTACTTACTAAATTATTTTATCAAAATTCCGATAAAGTTAGTGAATCGTTCTTTAAAAATGAGAGTTTTTTGAGAACATTTCAACGCCTTTCATGACCTGAGATTGGCTATGTATGAGACTTCTCTTCATCCAATCGTTCTCCTCCCCTTTTTTAAGGAGCTCCGAGTACCTCGGGGCTCTTTTCATTTCTGGTCGAAATTCAGTCGCCAAATCTACCGCAGCACTCAGGTCCCACTTCATCCACAGATGTTAATCTGGACTGACAGGATTCACTCTTTCCCTCTCGAGGATATGTGCAGATGTTCAGTCGTTCGAATCAGTTGAAATTGACCGCAGAAGAAGCCTCATCGGGATCCCTTCAGGGCGAACAGAAGAAAGTTTCAAAAAGGGAAATTTTCTCTTGGGCGATGTTTGATTTCGCCAATTCCAGCTACACCACGGTCGTTATCACGGCCGTTTTCTCGGCATTCTTTGTTGAATATATCGTTCCGAAGGAATCGACCGCTCGCGACACCTACTGGACCTACGCCATGGGCGCGTCAACTTTGCTTGCGCTCATTCTTTCTCCGCTCACAGGTGCGATTTGCGACCTCAGCGGCCGAAAGAAACGCTATCTTGCCTACACCACTATCATCTGTGCCATTTCGACCGCTCTTTTGTTTTTCGTTGGTCAGGGGAACATTGCTCTCGCCATTGGCCTCATCACAATCAGCAACGCGGCATTCATGCTGAGTGAAACATTTTGCGGAAGCTTCCTGCCCGACATCTCGAGCAAGGAAAATATGGGACTCATCTCCGGAATCGGCTGGGGCCTTGGGTATTTTGGTGGATTGGCGAGTTTGGCACTGGTCATGACCATTCTGGGCGAAACCAAAGACGTGGACAGCTCGGCGATTGTCAGCCGGCATCAAATCGCAATGATCGCCACGGGTGCTTTCTTCTTGTTAGCCGCAACACCCACCCTTCTCTTCGTAAAAAATAGAAGTCGACCAAAAGAAGGATACGAAAACGCATCGACAATGGTTCTTCTTAAAGCCGGCTTGTCGCGATTTAAACAAACCTTTGAAACAGCAAGACAGCACAAAGTGCTCTTTCGATTTCTATTGGCATTCATGGTGTACATGGCCGGGCTCGACGCCGTCGTAAAATTCGTTGGCATTTATGCTCGTAGTGAACTCAAATTCGAACTGTCCGACATCACCAAAATGTTTCTCATCTTGCAGCTGAGTGCGGCCGCCGGTGCGTTGGGCTTTGGCTTCCTCGAGTCAAAACTCGGGGCAAAGAAAACGGTTATCGCCACACTTATCTGGTGGGTTATTGGTATATTGTCGATTTACTTCATCAATCAGATCTCAGGACTCACCGGAAAAGACCCCAAGACTCTCTTTTTTGCCATCTCGCTGATTGCAGGTTCAGGAATTGGAGCCACTCAAAGCTCGAGCCGCGCAGTAGTGGGCTTGCTTGCACCCGCATCGCACAGTGCAGAAATTTTCGGATTCTGGGGCTTCTTTTCACGATTGGGTTCGTTGCTCGGCGTTTTATTCGGAATTCTCTCCGACGCTGCGGGACGTCAAAATGCTCTGTTATTGATTGTTGGCTTCTTCGTGATTGGCGGCCTGATGCTCGCACCACTCAAAATCGACGAAGAAACCGCCAAACACAAATAAGACTTAACAAGAAAGTCTCAATAGACGTAATCAAGACTGGGAACCGTGCTGCCAATTGGAATCACGGTGTCGAAAAAGTTGTAGATTACCGAGATCGTATTCAATGAGAAATCATGCAAACGTGTGTCTTGAAACTTGAGAACGCCACGGCGATTCACGAGTGGTTTCTCTGTAGGGAAGATATTCTGCTTGTATAGCGGTGATGAAATTTTTGCAGAAATGAAATAGCTATCCTCGGCCAGCTGAGACAACACGACCCCAACAAGATCTCCCTTAAAACCAGCTGTAAGACTCGTAGCGACAGCTGTTTTACCAATGGCCCGCGTTAACGCATCTGCACGCTTCTTTGCATCTTCAGTTCTTCGGGCATCATCTAGACCCGACAAAAACTCCCTAAAATTCCTCACCAGCGCAACTTCGGTTGCACTTCGAGTGTCGTCGCGTGTTTGGCTAGGGATGATCTTCGTGAGCCGACTAAAATGCGACCACCACTGTTCGTTACTAATGCTCATTAACTTGTCCATTGCTGATTGATACAACAAGACATCAACCATGGTGACTACAGCGCCCCATTGATCCTTGTTGGTATGAAGAGCCGGACTAAAGACGATGAAATTCGGATCCCCTGAACACTTCTGAGCCAGAACAACAGAATCTTCAAACAATTCCTTGGAAGTTGTTGCGGAATCCCACTGCCGAATATTTAAACCCAAAATGGCGTCTTTGTACTTACCTTCCTCTGATTTCACACCAATGAAGAAACTTCTCGATGTGTCGCGTTCCTGAATATCGAGAACTGGGGCTTTCCAAAGGCTCTCGCTCACGTTTTCAATTTGATATTTGTGAACAACCGTGGACGGCTGGGCAGAATCAGTCTCGTCGACATCAGCCTTAACTTTTGTATCCAAAGACGTGACAAGATTGAACAGATTGAATCCCCATTTGCGCATCACAAAGTCTGCATCAATCTCTTTGCGCGACGCCAATGCAGGAAGAGTGTCGGTGCGCATAGACACTGAGATAAGACTCAACGCTTCGCGGGCACGCAACCGCGATGCCACAGATTGTGTTGGAATCGTCCACAATTCTCTGTCGATAGACCCCTTACGAATAGCTCCATCGAAAAACGGAAAGCGCAAAGATACAAACGCAACTCGGAGAACTGCCGCTACCCGAGCACTGAGCTCTGTATAGTGCGAATTATCGAGAAGAATATCGACCTTGTTTTCTGCACGATCACTGATCAGGGTTCTCTTCAGATAGACTCGAGCCAAACTTGCGCCAGCGCTCAACTCAACGGGCGATTGACCCGACACACTGATTGAACCGCGTCCCTCAACATAGTCTTCAATGAGTAATGAGTACTTCTCAGGAAGTTTCACCGAGCCCGGAGCATAGGGCATGAGCAACGCTGTCAGATAAGCAGCCTTGTACATACCTTCACTCTGCCGATAAACCGGATAAACAAGGTTGAAACTACGATAATAAGTAATGGAGCTTCCGACGTTGACGAGATCAGCGCCCAGAGTCCAACCAATAACGAGTTGGTCATGCACAAGATACCGCTCATTCATATTCTTCGGCTGTTCGTTTCGAACAACAGACCGGTGAACACGTAAAATAACGCCGGCGGCAAAAGGGATACCCAATCCTGCTAAATCTTCGCCTGTTAAACGCCATTCCGTCACGGGCTTCAACGCTCTATCAAGCGCTGAGTTAATAATTGTAGCCTGAATACTCATAAGAGACGGGCTTAGGTATTCGAAAACAGGCTTGCTCATGGATTGAACGATTGCGAGAAGTTTGTCCTGCTTGGCAGTTGAGTTGCCACCCTGCGAGTTTCCGCCATTTGGAAAATTGTATCCGTCTTGCTCAGCTGCGTCGGAGGGAGCAACGCTCTCGTTGACCGACAACGGGGCGAATTCTTTCTCAAGCTCAAAAACTTTCACGAGCTGATTTCTGCGCGCTACGAGCTTTTCAACAAGCACCTTCTCGACGGAAGGATCCCACTGACCCGCGCGAACAGCGGATGCAATCTGATCGCGCGAAAGACGAGCGATCAGTCGAATCATCCAACGCGCGTCATCCCACGTCGTAAATTGAAAAAGACCGCTGTAATGCCAGGTCAAATAGTTGAAGGCGACCGAATCTTGCTTCACATCTTTGATGACATTCCATTTGAACCAAGAGACCGTTTCAGGAAAAGCGAAGTTTCCAAACGCCCAACCAAGATCTGAGGAAACAAAGTGCATCTGTTCAACAGATGACCCTTTGCGAAAAATCGTCTTATTCTGGCCGGATTCCTTCATGTCATTGTTGGCAATCCACGCCATGAATACAGGAAGAGCTCTCACCTCGCGCGAATCAGGATGACCGTTCTGCGTATATGACCAAGCGCCCACACGAACCAATTCGTCCGAACGAGCCTCGAGAAGAGCCTCTTTGAAAACGATGTAGTCGCCTTGAGAGTCGCGGCCATCTTCCGCAACAGCAAACTGCATCTCCCAGAAGCTGTAATAGCTCTCCATGTCGCGGTGAAAAATCTCCTTCTCACCGTCTTTGAATCTAACTTTGACGTTGTTAATGCTACGCGATGAATCGGTGTTGAAGCCTAGCGCCGACAACAACGTCGCAGCTGTGACCTCACTGTGCGTTTCACTCAAAAACTTGAGCTTGAATTTTTTCTTTTTACCATTGTTCACCCAAGTCACGTCGAATTTTGGGCGGCTCTGAGATCTTTTGACTTCATCAAAATTCAGTGTTGATCCATCGACCGGATATTCAAATTCAATGCCCTGATACAGGCCGCTGCTCTTCTGCACCGTTCTGTCCATCGACTGCTGGCCAATATCAACGTTCGTCCAATAGGCACCATTACTGAGGGGATTCAATGTCGACAAATCTTTGCCCGAGGCTTTCATCGCCATCAGTTCGGCCTGCGAATAAAATCGACTTTCTGCCCCATTCCAAAGATTGAAAGCCTCATTTTGCTCAGCATTTCTGCGTTTAACATGATAACGTTTGAAAACACCTTTCGCATATCCGGCGATTTCTTCGTAATCCATGCG
>CAYWSV010000202.1:0-5867 GCA_964460155.1 uncultured Oligoflexia bacterium
CGTTTCCATTAGAGGTATTCGCATGTACAACCACATTTTTATGAATATTTCCGGGTTATGCTGGCTCTTTTGGCAAAGCATTCGAAAGAGTGTCTAAGGAATAAACATCGTCCAATCACTGTCTATTGCAGGCCTGTGCAAATTGCCTTACCGCACAACAAGCTTACGCGCGTGTGACATTACATGCGTTCAGGTCTGTCTTAGAGGAGAAGTACCTATGCAATCGCGTTCAATGCTTGGTGGTCGTTCAAAACTGTCACTCGCTCTTGCTTTTTGCATGATTCTCGCAAGCGGCGTGGCAACATTCGCCCACGCGGACTGGCAAAACTCAACACTGCCGCGCGTTGAAAGCGAGCTTCTTGAACAATCACGCCGGCTGAGCACAATGAGTGAAGCATGGGCAAAAGACGTTAAGGGCAGAGTTGATTTTGCATTGTATAAAATCAAAAACGCTCGCATGAGCAGTTCTCCCGCAGCGGAGTTCACCCACTACTCTCATGCATGTCAGGCTCTCAGTGACGAGCGCTCGCTTCTGGTTGCAGCGCAATTGAGTGACTATTCGGACTCAGTGTTTATCGAACAGCTGATCGAAAAAACATTCGAGCACCGCGAAGCTCTGGGTTGCCGAGAGTAACCCAGAAAACCATGCAAATCGGGCTTATTTAAAAGGCCCCCAGAATGCGAAATACACAGCACCCAACACAAACGAGAAGCTGATTAGGTAGTTGAGTGTCATTGGTTCGCGCAAATAGAAGACAGAAAAACAAATGAACGCAACCAGAGTAAAAAATTCGGCAATCACTCTGAGCTGTGCTGCCGACATGACTTCATGACCAATGCGGTTCGCTGGAACCTGCAATGAGTATTCCAGCAGAGCAATCAACCAACTTCCCAAAATTGCAATCCATAATGGCAGCTCTTTGAAACGCAGATGAGCGTACCATGCAATTGTCATCACGCCGCTGCTGAGGGCGAGCATTACAGTCGAAGTCAATGCAGGATTCATGTCATCTCCGTCGAGAAATCGCCAGTGTCACAAAACAACCTTAACATTCAAATGTACTCACCTGCTGAGTTGAAAACCGGCGCGACTATGAAAGTATCGAAAGACGTCCCTAGGAGGAAGTCAGCTCATGGAATTCAGATATAAGCGCATTGTGTTTCTGACGGGAGCAGGTATTTCCGCGGAAAGTGGTGTGCGAACGTTCCGTGACTCACAGGGACTGTGGGAAAATCACAAGGTCGATGAAGTTGCCAGCCCGCAAGGCTTTCAGCGTGATCCAGCACTGGTTTGGAAATTTTATTCACTCCGCCGGCTTCAAGCTAACGAGGCCAAACCCAACAAAGCTCATATTACTCTTGCCGATACGCTTCACAAAATTGAAAAAAGTTCCTCAAAAGCACTCCTCATTACGCAGAATGTGGACACACTTCACGAGCGAGCGTTTGGTGCACTTCCTAACAAAAATTTCATCGACATTCATGGCACATTGTCTCGCTCGCGTTGCACAAAATGCAACAAACTTTATTCCGACCGCTGGGCTTATTTTGATGCCGAAGGTAAACCCATAGAAATTCACGCTGATGATTTGTGGTCCAACGCGGGGCTGCAGAGCCTCCTCACCATTCCACAGAGAAATACCCGTGGCCTGCCGCTGTCTCCGTGCTGCTCGGCTCTTCTGCGGCCAGACATCGTGTGGTTTGGCGAAAAACCACACAGCGCAGAAAAAGCGATTGAAAGCCTGACTACCTGCGACTTGTTCGTCTCGATTGGAACGAGCGGCAACGTGTATCCGGCCGCCGGTTTTGCGGGTGTTGCGCGCAAAGCGGGGGCGCATACTGTATGCATCAATCTGGAATCACCCGAAAACGCGGCCGTCTTTCACGAACATCTACGTGGGCCGGCAACCGAGAAACTCACGGAATTTCTGCAAAAAATCTAAGAAATATTGACCCGCCAGCGAAAAAAGAACATGAACTGCGCAATCCTTTATTTGCGGGGAATGATGCTGTGCTCGGATTATCGAATGTCACAAAGAATCAAGGTGGCCGGACGCTTTATTCAAATGCGAGTTTTCAAGCTCAAGCAGGCGATCGTGTTGGACTCGTCGGTCCGAATGGGGCCGGAAAAACGACCATCTTCAGAATCCTGATGGGCCACGAAAGTCTCGACAACGGCCAACTCATTCGTCCCAACGCCCTTTCGCTTGGATATTTCTCTCAAGATGTGGGCGAAATGCATGGGCGCACCGTCCTCGAAGAAACCATGGCGGGGGTCGAAGATCTGGCTCTCCTCAAAACAAAAATCGCAGAAATGGAAGTCAAACTCGGCGAGCCTATGAGCGACGACGAAATGGCGAACCTCCTCGAGGCCTACGGCGACGCTCAAGCCACCTTCGAAGCCCGAGGTGGTTATGATCTCGATGTCCGCGCACAGGAAATTCTGAGCGGCCTTGGTTTCTCGATTGATGATTTTCACCGCTCGGTTGAGCACTTCAGCGGTGGCTGGAAAATGCGCATCGCCCTTGCGCGTATTCTTCTGCTCAAACCCGACGCGTTGTTGATGGACGAGCCCACCAACCACCTCGATCTTGAATCTATTATGTGGCTCGAAGAATGGCTGATGAACTACAAAGGTATTCTCATCATGACCAGCCACGACCGCACGTTCATGAACAGAGTGGTCACAAAAATTGTCGAAATTGCGAACGGCTCAATCACCACATATTCCGGCAACTACGATTTCTACGAAAAAGAACGCGAAATTCGTAAAGAACAGCTTTTAGCTTCGTTCAAGCGGCAGCAGGAAATGCTGGCCAAGGAAGAGGAATTTATTGCCAAATTTGCCGCACGTGCGAGCCATGCGGCACAGGTTCAAAGCCGGGTTAAGAAGCTCGACAAAATTGACCGCATCGAAATTCCACCCGAAGAAAAAGCGGTTCGTTTTCAATTCAACAAACCTCCACGCAGCGGCGACGACGTTGTGAAGATGACCACCCTTGGCAAAGAATGGAAGTCGACCGATGGTCGATCAAAACGGGTGTTTTCAGGTGTCACTGGTCTTGTAAAGAGACTCGACAAAATCGCTCTCGTTGGAATTAACGGCGCAGGAAAAAGTACTCTGCTTAAAATCATTGCCGGACAAACTGAACCCACAGAAGGTCAGTGCTCTTTGGGCGCAAGCCTGGAAGTGGGTTACTTCAGTCAGCACGCCCTAGATGTTCTCGAACCGCAAAAAACTATTCTCGAACAACTGCAGACTGTTGCACCTAATGCATCCATCGGAACGCTCAAAACCCTGCTTGGGTCATTTCTGTTTTCAGACGATGAGGTGAACAAGAAAATTTCTGTACTTTCAGGTGGGGAAAAAAGCCGCGTGGTGCTTGCCTGCATCCTCATTCGGCCGGTGAACTTTATCATTCTCGACGAGCCCACAAACCATCTCGACATTCGCTCGCGCGAGATCCTCACCGATGCCCTGAAAGATTTCGAGGGCACTGTCATCGTGGTCAGCCACGACAGACACTTCCTCTCGCAGATCACCAATCGCGTGTTCAGAATTGACCACGGAGAGATGCAAATCTACGAGGGAAGTTTTACCGAATATCTCAACTCATCGATGCACGATGGACGAGCTCACTAAAGTTCAATAGCGCTCTCTGTACTGTTTGTATTTTTCCCAAAGCTGCCCAACCGACTTGATGGGTTGTCCGTAAGGGCTGTGAGGTAGCGATGCCCACTCGTAACGAACAGTGTAAAGAGCATTTGAAAAAGAATTGGGTCCGTCGATGCGCTCGACGTCATCATAACCGCCGCGCCACTTAATCAGTTGCACTGCAGCCAAATCCTGACTCAAAGGCGAAAAATCATACAAACGCAATTCACGACGCACGTCATCCCAAGTCGTCGACTTAATCTGATATCTTCCTGCTGCATCTGAGCAGTATCCGCCTCCACAGATGAGACGGCGGGGGTGATCTAAGAAGCTCGAAAATGTTACGAAGCTGAAAATGTAGTTGTAGCTGTCGTTCGTTCCTTCAGCAAAGGCAATCACATCAAGAAAAGCTCTCATGTTTCCAGAGAACATTGATTTAATACTTGTTTTAGCAACATGCCCCATAAACACATAGCCGGTGCTAAATTCGCAGTTCGGAAGTGGGGTCGCTGTCTTCACTAACAGGTGGTTGCCCGAGTATTTGGGAGCCTCCTGAAGAATGAGCTTGGTTCCTGCGTCGATAGCGCACTTTTCTTTTCCAGAATCTAATGACGACGAATCTTCAGTGGTCTTTTTCAGGATCGTGTTCGCTTTGCCGATAATCACAAAGTGCTCATCGGACTCGGATGAGGAGAGAAAATTGGCATCATCCAAATCGGCACGACCACACCCAACAACTGCGGCTGCAAAGCTCAAACCGATTAAAGCCAACATGTTTTTCATAATACACTCCTCAACTGCACAACACGGTTCGGGAGCACCAGTGCAAAGGGTATGCCAGAATTAGATTCTGAAATTACTGGTATTTTGGGATATTCGCAGTGACTAAGGATTAGACACCGTATAAAAAAACGGACACGTTCGGCGATTTACTTATTGAAAATATTCAATTCACGTGCAGCGAATTCGGCTTCCGCTCGCACACGATCTGAGACAACATTTTCACCAGACAATCCCCAACCCAATTGTCGGAAAAGACGCGATGACCGCTCTCGCCCTGCAAGATGACAGCTGATGCAGCTACCCTGCAGCGGATTGATCTGCAAAGGATTCAGAAGCTGAGCATCAGTGAACTTTTGCTCACCGGCAGGACGCTGCGTTCGAATCTGGCCCGATGCAGAAAGATCAGCATCCGTTAAAGATTCATAAAATCCACCATGAGGAAGTGCATCTCTCAACCAAGTTCCTGCAGAAAATTTGAGCCGCGCGAAAGTCCAACGCTCAACTCCTGCACCTCCCAGAAAGAGAGAAGCTTCCGTGGGTCGACCGTGTTCTTTGACGAAAGATATCACGCGTGAAGGAGTACTCGAGCGCCAGACTTTCGCAGTTTCCTTCAGATTTGGAATTGAATAGGCCAGATGCAGAGCTGCATCTGGAAAGATATACCCGCGATCGGTTTTTTCGACGGGCTGCAGAACAAAGCGAACCTCATTGAATTCGCCACTCCGGGAACACGCGTGAACGTCCTTCTGTGTTTTATTTTCGCGTCCGAGTCTCAGTCGACAAGGATCCAAACGCATTGAAGCAACAAACCACGCCTCTTGCTTGCAGAGTGAAGGCCGAAACCCGCGCATGTGCACTAAAAATGCATCGCGTTCCATCCAGTAGGAATCACTTTGACCAGTTTCTCTTGGGCTCCCGCACAGCGGAGACTGACTTTTTTCACCGAAAAAAAATGCGCCCCAGATCTTTTCGAACTGGTCGGCCGAAAGCAGTCTGTTTTCTCCGACCGCTGAAAAAGCTGCGCCGGCGGTGTTCGCCGGCGTTGGAAACAGCAGAAATGTCGAAGCGTAAGTCCACAGGCTCATAATGCCCCAGAATCAACGCTTCGGTTGTGCTTCAAGAACAATACGGACTTGAATCTGTGATGCCACTTCGTCGCAGTTGTTATACTTCGTGTTCTTGGCGAATGAACATTGAACCAAGGTTTTGTCGTTCGCCAGAAAGACTGCAGGATCTTTTACACGTCCGGCCTTTAACAGGTTTGGGTCAACGACGTGTTTGCACTCAGGCAGTCCCTCGGGAATCACCAAATCCAATTTGATTGGGGTGTCACCCAAACGGGTTGGCGGAGTGTAATCGCTTCGGAAGAGAACATCCTCGCGGAAAACAGGGCCCGGATTCAATTTAGCGAGTGGCTCCGGCGGCAACA
>CAYWSV010000203.1:0-5852 GCA_964460155.1 uncultured Oligoflexia bacterium
GCCCGAGGCGATGCTCGCAACAACGTTTGTTCTGAAAGACACAGCCGAGAGAGAACCAAGTTTTCCATCGGTCACGAGTTTTGTAAGAACCTGAGCGATTTGAGGCTTAATGCTGGCTGCCAACTCCGTCATGTTCTCTGATACATCTAACACCAAAGCAACGTCGAATTTGCTTACGGTGTCGGCTGTCGTGTCTTTGAGCGACTTTGGGCAGTTCATAGGAATACCAAGTGCCGTGGGTTTTTGTCCCTGATTGAATCTGTTGCCGTCCACACTGGACGCTTGGCAATCCAGATTCACGCGCCCAGCGGCATCTGCGAATCCAGCCGGCTTGGTTTTGACCTGAGAACTCAGGTCATTTGAGGAACGAAACTGGCTGGGTGCGCAGGCGATTGCTACTGCGCTTAGGCCAAGAGTGAGATATGGGTTTACGCGATTCATCTTCATCTCCCTCAGGAATCCAAAATTCAGTCAGGCGGACACTCTTGGCGCTGCATCAGCTTGATGAATGCAGGGTTGAGCTGAATATTTTCGAGTTGTCCGCCGGGTGGCCATACGAGGTCGCTACCAGCAAATGTGAATGAGACTCCGGCTTTTTCGTAGACGAGCTGATCGTTAGCAAGAATAGACATCTTCGAAATTGAACGGATGTCTTGTTCATAGCGGTGGAAACCACACCAGCAGCCAATTCCCAGAGGGCAGGGCAAACAGAACTTATCGTTTTGGTAGGCCACGCCGCCTTTTTTGATGCGCAGGTAGCGAAGCTCCTGAATTTCGCGATCAGCAAATGTGGAGATCGTAAATCCACCACCGCCTCTGAACACAGCTGTTTGTGATTCATTGGGAATCACGTGAGTCAGGTTCTGACCGAATGAGAAAGTATATTCTTTCGAGTTGCCTGCATTTTGTAGAGCACCACCAGAGTCTCCACGGTTCGCATTGGGCAATGCAGAGCCTTCAATCTTGACTTGTAATTTCTTGATGGGTGCATAGCCCCAGCAGCCAATATTTTCTGAACCGCGAAGTTGCTTCATCATTATGTCGTTGCGGTTGGTCTCGCGCGAAATCTGCGCTTCAAGATCGGGAGGAGGTGTCGTATTTGAAGGTTTGCTTGCCGAATTCCTCGCCTTCGTCATAAGATCATCGAGTTCTTCTTTCGGAACTGCGCACTTTGGGTCACTTTGAAATTTCGTAACCTTCATCATTACGATTTGAATTCCACTGGACGTGTCGGCAAGGTCCGATTTGTCAAAGAGTTGAGTCCCGTTCAGAGTCAGAGAAAATGTACCAATCTCTCCTGCTTTAAACTGACGCGGGTCATCGCAGTTGTCTGTAACAATACGCAAAGCCATGTCGCTCAATTCAATAATTCGAGGAGCACGTGTGAGTGTTCTCTTTTTCGCAGGAAGAAGATCGCAGTGCGATTTTGTGCGGCCGCCCCAAGTTAGCTTGTGTTTACCGCTACCCACAGCCTGAGTCTGCCACATACCATTTTTGGTTGTCAGAATAGCTTTTGTTCCGCTGGGGACGGAGATATCAAGCTCGAAATTGGAATCGTATTTAGCGTCCTTCTCGACTCCAGAAACACATTCGAGGACTTTCTGTTCACCCTCTGGAATCAGACTTGTGGTGGCCACAGGACATTCCACACGTTGTTTCTGAACACGCAAACACAGTGCATCGTTCTGCACTTTAAGTTCATGCAATTTGGACACTGTGGCTGTCGATTCGGCCTGCAGGGCTGCTGCGCCCGTTGGGATGTTTTTTACACTTTGCGGAATAGTTGGTGGTTCAGGTGAGCATGCCGCTGCAAGCACAAACACCATTGAAGCGTAAAAACGCATCTTATAATCCCCCGAAACAAATCTTTGCGAAAACATCGATAACTTATCGGAAATTAAAGAACGAACTTAAGAAAATGGCCAAAAGTCACGAAAGTACGGAGGTTTTTTTTGACAGGAAGGAAAATTAATCGACGCCCCAAAAAAGCCTTTTTGAGGTGGTAGAAGTGTTTGCTCAAGGCGCTTCAAAACGGGCTCTTAAATGTGCTGATGAGCTTAAAAACTACCACGATTATTGGATTCGAAATTTTATCAAAAATCTTTAGTTTTATTTATTTATAAAGGTGAATAAAAGTAGCCAACGGTCTCGTAACCGTTGGCTTTGTTTGGAACATCGATTTCTGATTTCTGAATTTAATCTGCCGGACAATCCTGACGTGCCATTAGCTGGCTGAATGCCGGGCTTGTTTGGATATTTTCAGTGCGATTGTCTGGCGGCCAGACCAAATTTCCGCCCTGAAATTTAAAGTTGATGCCCGTCTTTTCGTAAACAAGCTGGTCGTTTGCATAGATCATGATTTTATCCAGAGCGCGGATGTCTTTTTCGTATCTGCGGAAACCGCACCACGCACCGATTCCCAAAAAGCCGTTCTTGCACACGTTGTTGTTTTGATAAGCCACGCCGCCTTTTTTGATTCGCAGGTTGCGCAGTTCTTGAATTTCCCGATTAGCGAAAGCTTCTGTCGTGATTACACCGCCACCCCTGAATACCGCATTTTGTGACTCGTCATTAATCACGTGGATCATGTTTTGGCCAAAGGAAAAGGAGTATTCCTTGGAGTTGCCGGCGTCTTGAAGTGCAGCACCCGATTCGCCAAAGTCGATGTTGGGAACCGACGACCCCTCGATTTTAACTCTCAGACTTTTGATTTTGGCATAGCCCCAGCAGCCGAGATTTTCAGATACGACGAGCTGCTTGGACATAACATCAAGTCGGTTCGATTCGCGCGCGATTTGAGCTTCTAGATCCGCAGGAGGTTGGCTTGATGCAGAAACTTCTACCGACTTTTTGGCCTTTTCAGTCAGTGCCGTTAGCTCTTCTTTCGTTATGCTGCAGTTCGGCTCTTGCTGGAGCTCGAGCAGCTTGCCTAATGAAACCTGAATGCCTTTGCCAGAATCTGAGAGATCGCCTTTTGTAAAAATGGTCTTGCCGTTCAGCGACAGGTTGAATGAACTCACGTCTGACGCTTTGAAGGTTTGTGAGTCGGTGCATGAATCTGAAATAATTCTCAGCGACAAATCAGTAAGGTCAACAACTCTCGGAGGGCGAACTGTAAAGTTGGATGGGCGTGCACCAAGCACGTCACATGCGCCCTTGTTTTTTCCTCCCCATGTGACTTTTTGTTTTCCCGAGGGAACAGCCACAGTTTGGAATGGACCGCTGCTCGTTGAAAGAAATGCTTTTGTGCCGGCAGGAATTGCGATGTCCAGTTCGAAAACAGGGTCGGGTTGGGAGGCTTGGCACCCCAGTGCTTTCATGTCCTCTTCAGGTTTTAGACTTGTTGCAGCAATGGGGCATTCGCTGCGTTGTTTTTGAATCCGTTCACACAGGGCGGTGTTTTGTGCTTTGAGTTCTGCCAACTTTGAAAGTGAAAGAGAATTCTCTTGCTGCAGCGCAACAGCACCTGTTGGAATTTTTTTGATTGACGCAGGAATCGCTGGGGGTTCCGGCGCACATGCAGTTGAAATGCCAACAAGGGCAAAGAGACTTACGCGCATAAACGTATCTCCAATCTTCGTTCTTTCAGCTTTCGCTGCAGATGTATCGGTTATTTTTGCTGTAAATTAAGGCCAATTGAGTAACTTGCTGGAAAATCAAACTTAATTTTGGGTCAAACTGGAAATTACGGCTGTTAAGTTGACCAGTTGGCCAGTGTGGTGCATACAAAAACTCAAAGCGGGTTTTGAGCCACTGATTTTGGAGGAAGATATGGAGAGTTGCAGAACATTCTCGCGCGTTGCCGGAGTGTCCGCCATCGCCGCCGTTGGCCTGATACTCGTACTGGGGAGCGCGGCCGCCGACGATCGCACGCGTCCACTTCCTTCACCCAATTTGCCGACACGTCCGCCGATACTCATCGATATCGACAGACTTCCTGTCTTCCGTCACACCTACGTCATCAAGACTCTGCCCATTCAGGTCGTCAAACCGATTCAAACACGACTCCCAAAAATTCCGCTTCCACAGTTGCGACCTGAAACACAGGTGACCATCGGTCAGTATAACGCAAGCGGCGCACTGGACGGCAGCGTTAATATTTCGCTGCAAGACATCCAATCGGCCATGAATTCTTGGGCCAGCGAGCAACGAAGTCAGTACAACGTCTTTGCGGGCCGCTCTCCGATTTTTGCGAACATGAGTTTTAAAGAATCTACGGTCGTTAGTCCGACGAAGAACCGCAACGTTCGCGTTGGACAAATTCCCATGAACTTGGGTCATCTTGAGTTGCTCAAGAAACAAAGCGACGCCTTCAAGGGTACAGGTCAGGTTGAAGACGAACCTCAGTTCAAAGATCGCACTGTCGTTTATTCAGGCGGCTATTCACGCTCTTTGGGGAATGAATATTTTGGAGTTGATGCCAACGCCGGATATGGCGTGAACGTTTCGAAAGATAACCAAAAGGCCGATGCCAACGCCACGGTTAATGGAAACATTCTTGGTTCGTCGGTGAACGTCTTCGATGCGCAAGCACATAACGAAACAGGACAGGCGACTTACTGCTATATTTCTGTCTTCGGACAGAAGCTTTGGCAAATGAGAACACCTTCATTTACAGACAACGTGTTCTACGATCGTTCTGAAGGCACGCGAATGAATTTCTGGCTGGGTCCAGTGCCTCTGTCTGTTGGTGCTTCGGTCACGGGTCGATTGGGAACGCAGTACACCGTAAATGCTCTGCAGGGTGAGAAGCTCCTGAACGGTTACGTGCGTCCATACGCAGATACATATGGAAACGTTGACGCAGCCATTGATGCTTACGTCGCCTCGGCTGGAGTCTTTGGCTCGCTAAAATTCCTTGGTTTAAGTCTGCCCGCAGATGCGAAACTTAAATACGATCTTCGCCAAGATGCACCTTTGCTAACAGCGAATCTTAACGTCAACACTGAGTTTGAAGCACTCAGTGGACGCGTCGGGTTGTTTGCAGAAATCGACTATTGGTTCGATTCAGAGCGTTGGGAAAAGACACTTTTCTCGTGGTCCGGATTCCGCGAGACGGCAAGTATCTTCAGCAAAGAAGAAGCTTTGCCTTTGCGCGATTTTATTGGCTGGAAGTACAGACAACTCAAAGGCCCTGCGGGTTTTCTGGGTCAAAAAACAACCGAGGAAGCTCAGACGCCCACCAAACCGGGTCTCTTTCAACACTTCCAAGGTGGCTCGATTTATTGGTCTGAAGCCACAGGAGCGCACGAAGTACACGGTCTGATTCGTGCCAAGTGGGCGAGCTTGGGTTGGGAGCAGGGTGAACTTGGATTCCCCAAAACCGACGAACTCACCGCACCCGACAATCAAGGCAAATACAATCATTTCGAAGGTGGTTCGCTGTGGTATCACCCTGCAACCGGAGATGCGTTCCTTGTGAAAGGTTCGATCAATGGAAAGTGGACACTGCTAAGACGTGGTCTGGGTGTGCTTGGTTATCCGGTCACCGACGAACTGACCACTCCTGATGGTCGCGGACGTTATAACCACTTCCAAAATGGTTCTATTTACTGGACACCACAAACGGGAGCCTTCGAGGTTCATGGGTTGATTCGTCAAAAATGATGAAGGACTCACACCCGATGGTCTTGGACGCTTCAATCATTTTGAAGGTGGCTCGATTTATTATCACCCTGAATTTGGCACCTACGTTGTTCGTGGCGTGATTCGCGAGCGCTGGCAATCGTTGGGCTGGGAACGTGGATGTCTTGGGTATCCAAAAGAAGATCAGCGCGTTGCTGCAGTTGAAACTGTCCGCATCCCGATGCCGGGAATGGGCACAGTGGATGTTCAGAAGAAGACAATCGAGC
>CAYWSV010000204.1:0-5845 GCA_964460155.1 uncultured Oligoflexia bacterium
GCGCGTGCCTGATAAGCACGAGGTCGGCTGTTCAACTCAGCCCAGACCCACCATCCATTCTAAAATCCTCTGGGTCGACCAGAGGATTTTTTTTTGTTCGGAGGTTTCCTCATGTCGTTTCGGAAAGTTTTACCAGACGAGCGCGTTTCACCTCGAATTCAAAACCTTATCCAAACTTTCTACCCGGAAGTTATCGAACAAGTTGAACAGGCCATTGCAAAACATCGCGTCGTTGTTGTTGGGATGCGTGGAAATTATTTTGTCAAAAAGGCCATCAAGAATTTGAAGAGTTGGGGAGTGCCCTTCGAGTATCTCGAGTTCGGTGGATATTTTAGTCAGTATAATCAGCGTGTGACCTTGAAAACATGGACGGGATATTCAACCTTTCCAATGATTTTTGTCAACGGCACACTGATTGGTGGCAACTCGGATATGGAAGCAGAAAAAGCTGCTGGAACCTTCGATCAGCGGTTGAATCACACAATCTGCTGAAAAGAGAAGAATCCCGTTGCGTAACTTTTGGTGATCAACGGTTGTGGCAACCTGGGGATCTGAAGTTTCCGGAGTTTTCGGACGCCTGACCCCATTCCTCGGGGGTCAGAGTGTGCAGCGATAAAGCGCGAATACGCGTGATGATGTCTGCAAGTGAATTCTGAATTAAGCGGTGTCGGGCGAGGAGTTTTTGTCCCTGAAATTGCTCGGCGACGATAATAATTTTGTAGTGACTTTGTGCCCCGGCTCCGCCGCCGTGCTGCCAACTTTCGTCGACAACTTCGAGATGAGTAGGATTCATTTGGTCACGCAGACGTGCTTCAATTTGCGACTGAATTGTCGGACTCACGATAAAAACCTCTGTGATTGCGGTGCTGACTAGGTTCTTTACACTGTTTAGTTTCTGCTGCCGAGTTGCGTGCACGGAATATTTCGGCCTTCTTACAAGGCTCAATATTGACTGCATTTTTTAAAAAATCTCAAGTTATTTTCGCGTGGCATGTGCCTTGCAGTTGAGTGCGCGGGGGGGCGTCGCCATGAATTCCGAATTTCCCATGTCTTTTCAGGATGACTCGAAAACCTCGAAATCTTCCAAATCAAAATCGAGCTTGTCAAAGTTGAGTTTGGTGCCATTGTCGCAAGCCTACGAATCCGTGCGAGACAAATCCAACAAACAGGATTCAGTGCACGATTATCCACAAAGTCAGTTTGGCGAAGAGCAGGGCGATTCAGTCCAACGAAAGACTTCGGGCTTTCGCTGGTTCGTGCGCGGCTTTCTTCTGACTGTTCTTGCAGGTCTTTGGGTCGCAATTGGAACGGGGCAGTTAACCTCAGATTCCGATGAGGTTGAGGCAATTCGTGCTTTGATTTCGAGTTCCGAGAAGACTCCTGTGCAAGATTCGCTGCCATCGCAGAGTTCTGTCGACAACAGCTCACTGTCCAACCCTTCGGCTGAATTGCAGCAAAATTCGGCTGCCGAGGCCGCGCAGAATTCAGGTTCCCAGATGCCCGTAGAAGGTGCGAATAGTGAACAAATGAACGCCTCTCAATCGGCTGCCATGAACAACAAGACTGAAACTCTGGCACCGACACAGGCGTCAAATGCGCAGTTGCAAGCCAACGCTCAGACACAGGCAGCCTCAAATCAAGTGGCTACTGGCAATCAGAGTGCGTCTGCCGTGAGCTCGCAAAAAACCGAAAAGGTGCCGCCCGTGCCCGCGGCTAACGATGAACTGAGTATGTCTGACAGTGATGTTAAAAAGACGTCGAAATTTCTCAAACAGCAGCAAAAACAAATGTTCGAAATGGAAGAACACCTGACTTCGATGATTGCCCGCATGGGTGACAGCGAGTTGGCTGAGCGTCACTTGCAGGAGCTTGAGGCTCAATACCTTCAAGCAGCGAAAAAGCTGAGAGACCAGCGCGCCAAGCTTCGTCAATAAACAGAGAATCTGCCAATTGCATTGAGTGTTCCCGAAAGGCTAGCATGGAAGCAACCTTTTGGGAATTTTATAATGTCAGAAGAGACGACCCGATTTATACCTCAAGAAATTCACGCAGCGGTTATGTTCATCGATGTTGAAGGCTTTTCCCGGATCTCGGGAAAAAAAACGCCAACCGTGATTTTTGATGAGCTTAGGCATTGTCTTCTGCGAATGTCCGAGATTGTCTGTTTGCACGGCGGGACTGTGAACAAAATTTTGGGTAATGGTCTGCTCTGTTACTTTCACAAGCCCAAAATCGAAAATACGCAACAGGCTTTGGCTGAGGAGTGTGCCGCTGCTCTGCGTTCGGCTATTCAAATTCAGCGTGATCTGGCCAAGCAATTTCTGAATACCGAAACTTCACCTCGCGAGGGTGAGCATAAAAAGTGGCACGCATTGCCCATGCGTATTGGTATCAACGCTGGTCAAGTGTTTGTTGGCGATTTGAGTGTGTCGAATTCAAATCATCCAGATGTGACTCTTGTTGGTGAGACTGTAAATCTAGCCAAGAGGCTTGAAAGTGCCGCTGACATCTTCCGCGTGTTGGTGAGTCCAAACGTCAAGACGATTCTTGATGAATCGCTGAGTACTCTCGATTTTGGCGTCGGTGCGCTTTGGGGCCGGCGTTTTTTGCAAATGAAACATCAGGCTGGTTTGTTTGAGGCTTGGGATTGTAATCCATTTGGAAACGATGCTGATCTTTTGAAGGGTGCGCTGCGTTTGGTGCGCACCGGATCGAAACGTGCGTCGCCGCGTATTCCGTGGTTGTGTCAAATTCCGTTGCGCGTAACCACTCGCGACGGAATTGTGGGTCGCGTTGTCGATTTCTCTGAGAATGGTTTTTGTCTTGAATTTCCGTCCGCCTTTGCACGTAAAGAACAGCTTCACTTGACGATTTCGACAGGGCGGGATGACTGGAATATGTTGCTCGTCAGTAAAGGGCTTTCAAGCGTGACAACAGAAATTCGCTGGGTGGAAACTGTTGGGCAAATGAACTGGCACGGCGTCGCCTTTGTCAGTTTTTCGCATGAGACAGCTCGCTCGTTGTCTGAGTTGTTGATTCAGTTTAATAACCGCGCGAGCGAAGAGGCTCAGTCTGAGTCCTGATTTTAATGGCTCGCCGGTTGAATACGCGCGACGCTGACACAGTTTTTTCCCGACTTTTTTGCAGTATACATGGCTGCGTCGGCTTCTTTGACAAGCTCTTGAACAGAGTTTGCCGATTCGGGAAAGCTTGCAACTCCGATGCTTGTTGTAATGTTCAGAGCGCTTGCCTCGCTGACACCCGTAGATTCACTGAGATTGAACAGAGTTTCTGCAAAAACGGTACGGATGCGTTCGGCAAGAATATGCGCACCGTCGAGTGATGTGTTTGGCAAAATAACACAGAATTCGTCGCCGCCGTAGCGTAAAAGTTGGTCGGAATCACGGATGAGTTCTCGCATTGTACGCGCGGCTGCTTTGATCATCTGACTGCCAACAACATGGCCTAGAGTATCATTGACCGACTTGAATCGATCGAGATCGAGGAAGAGTAAGGAAACGGGGCTTCCATAACGTTGGCTGCGTGCAACTTCTCGGGTCAGAGAGACTTCCATGAAGCGCTGGTTATAAAGACCCGTGAGTTCGTCGACCAACGACAGCGAGGTGGCGACGTCGAGGTTTTGGAATGTTCGAGCAGCTTGCATCGTGATGGGAGTGACTTGCGCGAGTGCCTCGAGAAGATCGCGACCGTTCGAGCCGTCTTTGCTTAATGCAATAAAACCGCTGTTGCCCGTTGGGCTCTTGAATTCAATCACAACAAAGGGGGTGAGTTTGGACTCCACGAGCTGTGGCTGAATTAACGTGACCGCATCTACCTCGGCAAAATTTTCGGGAATTGACGATCGGTTTTTAATAAAAGGTGCAAGAGCGGTTTGAATGAGAGCCTGAGGTTCGGTGCGGCCAACTCCAGCTTGTCGCAAATCGAGTAGGAGCTCGGGGAACGAACGATTCGCATCGAAAAAGAAAGAGAATCCTTCGCTGATTTTGAGCTCACGGGTAATCAGTTTGAGATAGGTTTTGAGCAATGCTTTTTTTTCTGTCGCTCCGGCTAAGGTCTGCGCAATACTGAGAATGTGCACAGCATTGTTGAGAGACTGATTTTCACGGAGCAATTCACCGTGCTGTTGAGCCTTTCGAAGACCTAAAACTAAATCATCGAGTTCAACAGGTTTGCGCAGAAAGTCAAAAGCTCCCGCCTTCATTGCAGCCACTGCGGTGTCGACGGTGGCGAAGCCGGTGACGGCAATAATCGGAATTTCGGGCCAGCGTTTGTGCCAACGTTCGATGAGTTCGAGTCCAGAGCCATCCGGTAGGATGAGGTCGATAAGCAAAAGCTGTGGTCGAAGTGTGGTGTTGGCTTCCCACTCGTCGCTGTTGTTGATGCGATCTTGCAGAGCCGTTGCTGTGGCAAAGTGCTCAACCACGCCGCCGGCGTCTTGAAGGAGCTTTTGATAAACCCGAGCCGTTGTGAGGTCGTCTTCAACAAGATACACACGAACGTTCTGCAGAACCCGCATGGCTTTGCTAACGTCTTGTGTTTCCGTTTGTAACGAGTTGGCCACGTCCTGAGTGTCTGCCTGCATCGGACCTTCTCCCGCTGACCTGTATTTGCTTTTGATTGAATCAGATTTTAGCTCAGAAGGCCAGTCAGTTCGACAGCCAGCCAATGGTGGGCGTCACGATGGTTGCGCAAATGCATCTCAAGCTCCGCAGCTGTCAGAAAAAAGAGCCCCCATTTTTCAGCGGAAACAAGTTTCGCCAAACGTTCGATACGTGCCTGCGAGGGAAAAGGCGTTCTGACTTGTTCATGAGCTGTGCGTGGATGTCCTGTTTTCGCAAGGGCAGCCTGAAACGCAAGGACCTGCCGGGCGGTGTATGCGAATGCCGAAAGAACTCCACTTGCCTCTTCGCCGGCTTGTGCCAACTGGTTCATGCGTAAATGCACAAGTTGCGCATCACCACTCGAAAATGCCTCGACGAGATCGAAGGCATCGAGAGTTGTTTTGGGAACAAAGGCTTCGTTGAAAGCCAATTGGCCCTTGGCCATGCGTTCGAAGTGTAAATCGCAAGCCTCGAGGTCACCGCTGTAGTGGTCGTAGGCGTGTGCACACCACTGCTGAATATCGCTTTTGGATGCCTGCGCTGCACGACCACCATGCCGCGTGGCGAGCGTGGTTAATATGTTCAACCCCTCTGAACGCGCGGGTTCATAAATGACGAGCACTTGCGCGTTCCACGGAAGCGCTTTGGACTCTGGAGCGCCATGACGAGCAGATGCTGGGGCTAAAATATAGAGTTCCTGACGCGCTGGTTCGCTGAGCTGCGAAAGCTGTTGCGCGTATTCGCTCCATTGTTTGGCTGAAAGTTTTTCGGGGAGTTCAATCCAGACGGGGGCGGGCTCACCAAAAAGATCGCTTGTTGAGAGTGCTTCGACCGCCTCCTGAACGCAGGTCTTACCTGAATAAAGGACGGGCCGTGCGCCATAAATTTTATGCAAGCGCTCTGAAATAAGTCTGCGTATGAGAGTGTTGTCGGTGAGGACGATCGACAGTCCAGAGTGTTCTTTTCCCGAGAGCAATCCGGAGATGAATTTGAGCGCATCAACGCGTTGGCTCATTGAGTTTCATCTCCGGTTTCGATCAGTCTGTCTGTGCGGTTGAGTTTTGCGCGGAGCGCATGGTCGGCCAGTACGAGCCACGCCATGGCTTCGATCATGGGAACGGCGCGCGGCAAAACACACGGATCGTGTCGTCCCTTTTTAATGTCCAAGCAATTTTGAAATAAAAGACTTAATTACTCAGTTTATAGCAGCGTTTGACGACGTT
>CAYWSV010000205.1:0-5748 GCA_964460155.1 uncultured Oligoflexia bacterium
ACCTTGTTGAATGGAACAACCCGCAACCCCGTTTCTGAGACAGTGACCGGAGATGTGTCTGCAGAGTTCGATTGTCCAATCTGAAAACATCGTGTCTGCAGCGTTTGATTTTGCTCTGCATCAAAATCGTGTCGAAGGATCTAGAGACACTCCTCAGCTTTTGTGCAGAAGGGGTTGTTGAACTTACCGCGATGATTGATTTCGCGGGCCTTCTCGAGAAATTTGACGTATAAATACTGCCAAGATTCCTCTGAGACGAATTTCCAGAATGGACTTACTTCATATCTCATATTGGCTCGTCTGTGGTTCTCACCCACCTCAACCCAAATAGGCTTTGAAAATTTCATTTGAGGGTCTGTCTCTTCAAGTACGCCAACCCCTTCTATGGGGCCGTCTTTTCGGGCGACAATAATGTTGAAGGTCGCAAAATCGAGGACTTCATTTAAATTTTCGTCGTGAAAAAGCGAAATATAAGCTGGATAGGGCAGGTTTCTGAGCTTGACCAAGAGGCTGCCAGCTGCGGTGATTTCGTTGCTGCACACGAGCTTTCGGTCGAGTGAATGTTTTTTGAAAGTTTCGTCGCCCGCGAGTCCTATGGCGCAGACGCGGTGGACTGCCGTTTTGGAACGGCTCTTGTCGAGATTAAAGACCTCGACTGTAAGGTGACGTCCGGTGTCACCGGTGAGATTCATAGAATCCGTCTGAACATTTGCCTGCTGAGTTTTTTTACATCCTAAGAATGTCGTCAGCAGCAGAAGCACAACAATCCGCATGTGTAGAGCCCCTCACTTCCGCAGCGATGGGTACATCATACGAACAATCGAGGTCATCGCAATGAAGATGGCGCGTTTTTGATGATCTCGATTTCAGCGAGCCGATTCAGTTCGTTGTCGAAGTATTGAACTTTAAACCCAGAGTTTTGGTCTTTCTTGAGATACGCAAATCCAAGCTTTGACGCTGCAAAAACAGAGCGCGGATGAAGTGCATTTATCGGGCGTGTTTCACCACCAGAACCACTGAGCACAAGATTCACTCCGCAGTCGGTTTTCAGATGCTCTAAGTGATGGTCGTGTCCGGCCGCATAAATATCGGTGTTGCCACACATCTGCGGTGCAACGTTCTCTTTTATAAATTTCGTATCACCATGCAGTCCACTCGAATGCACTGGATAGTGTCCTAGAACCACACGTAAGCCCGTAGCAGGTTTGCTCAGTTTTTCTGAGAGCCATTTTTGCTGCTCGGAATCTTTATGAATCGTAACGGTGTCGAGCGCTATAAATTCGGCGCCTTTTGCCTCAAATGAATAGTACCGCGTCGGCATACGCCAGAAGTTAGAGTGACGGGTATAGTCGATTTGCGCCTGAACGTTTCCACGCGAGAATCCGAACCCATAGTCGTGGTTTCCGAGAATGGCCCAGAATTCGATGCCAAGTTGTGAATAAAGATCTTCAAAGTGGGTCTTGAATTTCGGGTCATCGATGCTTTTGACCCCACTGTTGTAAAAATTATCCCCGAGTAGGATTCCAAAATCGCAGAGGTTGTTTTGGCAAAAAGTCTGCAAAGCAGCAGCGACCTGTCGCTGACCCTCGGAGCCTTTACCTTGATCTCCCAAAAGCAAGACTCCAAGCTCTTCTGCAGATTCTTTTGCCGTAACGTTCGCACTTGTGTTCGACAGTGCGAAACAGGTTCCAATGAAGGCCAAAATTTGCAGAGTTGTTCTCATAAGATGTCCTAAAGTTGAGTCTTTATGGCGTGATACGGTGAGTTGTGGGCTGCGTCAATATGAATTGGTCCGATAAGGCTATGAGCCCTAAAATAGGGTAGTTTTGAGTTCATGAACGGATTTACTTTTAAAAATGGGTTCGCCCCCTTTTGAGCGCTCGGGGCTGGAGGTTCGGTGTGGTGCGCGTCTTTCTCCTGATAGGTGTTTTTCCGTTGCTCAACGGATGCAAGATTCTGCAAACTCAAAAATCGCAGGTTCAAATCACCAATGGTCGAGAGGCCAACTCGCGTGTTCACGCTCAAGGAGTCGTGAGAATTCGCTCCTTTTCCTCAGGCGCAGTCTCCACATGCACTGGAACGTTGATTCATCCGCCCAATGAAAAACTAAATACATGTGTTGTTCTTTCAGCAGCGCATTGTTTTCAAGACCTGCCAGCCGAAAGTCGTCATTCGATCGAAATCGTTTCTCCACAGGGCCAAGTGGTTTTGGCCTCGCCTCCGACCGCGATTCACGTTCATCCATCCTACAAATCGGCTGGCGAACGCATAAGTCCTTCCATGAGTGCGGTGGATATTTCGGTTGCGCAATTTCCCTGTTCAACGCTCAATGGAATCAAAGCATCGCGTATTCTGGACTACAAAAACGTCAGTGTTGGAGCCAATCTTGTGATTGCCGGATATGGGCTGACCATGAGTGAAACTCAGGCCGCACTTAATGCAGAGCGGGGACTTGCCTCTGGGTCTGGTCAACCTCAGACGTCCAGTGTTCTCATGCAAACAGAAATGCGTCTTCGACGTGTGGATTTTCCAGATGGAACAGTTGCTGGAGTTTTTGCCCTCGCAGGTCTTGATGGTCGAAGTTCGTGTAATGGTGACTCGGGTGGTCCCGCATTTTTTGACAGCGAAGGAGAGTTGTTTCTCGTAGGATCGACCAGTGCAGGACCTGCGCTCTGCGAAAAGTCGACTGCGATTTACGCGATTTCTTCAGTACACACCGACTGGATGAACAGTGTTTTGGGAAGTTCCGTTATTTCGGTTGTTGAAAAGCCAGCTCCGCGTCCACCTCAAACAATTTCGACGCCGGGTTCAGGTACGGTTGTGACGCCCACACTGCCTTCGGTATCTTCTCCTCAACCTCAACCGAGCAGCACGCCAGTTCAAGCGTCAACATCTGGAACAAAATGTTCTGGGGTGCTTTTGAAAGTTCAATCTGTCACGCGTTCGTGGGGAACGATTCTGAAGCTCATCGACATGGATTCAACTCAAATCAGCGAGACATCTTTCAAATGTAACCTTAAAAATGGGGCAGAGATTTGTCTTGATAGAAGTCCGAAACCGACGGGATCAGGTAATTCAGCGTCTTTTTTGGCTGAGCCCATAACACTGGAAGGATGTGAGAAGTTTATTCAAGGGAGAAAAGTCTATTTGTTTAGAAAAGACTTCTCCCCCAAAGAATAAAGGAACTCAGCCAAGAATCTTGGCAGGTGCCGTGTACAGATTGTTATAATATTCAGTCAGCATGCGGTCGGCAGAGAAAGGTTTTGAGCAGCTTTCAATGCTGGCCTTCATCATCTTCATCCAACGAGGACGGTCGTTGTAGTAGGTCGGAATGACTTCATCGACGAGAATCTTGTAGAGCGCTAGAGCATCGCGCTCATCTTGTGCTCCCACGTTTGGTGGAACTTGATCGTCGCCAATCGCCCAACCATTCACACCATGATTGCAAGCCTCGGGCCACCAACCATCAAGAATACTGACGTTCAGGACACCATTCATGGCAGCTTTCATTCCCGAAGTTCCACAGGCTTCCAATGGTCGGCGTGGATTATTGAGCCACACGTCACAACCGCGCGTCAGCGCGCGGCCAATGTCCATGTCGTAGTTTTCAAGGAAGACGACGCTGTTTGGATACTGGCGCGACATCTGCACAAGGTTGTGAACAATTGCTTTGCCTGTGTCGTCCAGAGGGTGTGCCTTACCAGAAAAGACAATCTGAACTTTTCCGGTTTTGAGCAATTCACCCAGTTTATTTTCGTATGCAAAAATCAAGTTACTGCGCTTGTAGGGAGCTGCACGGCGCGAGAAACCAATCAACAAAGAGTCTTGGTTGAGCTGAATTCCTGAGCGTTGCTTGATGAAGTTGATCGTGTCCTTTTTGACTTCTTGATGCGCAGACCACATGGAGTCCAGTGAAGTGAATTCGCGACGCATGCGCTCGTCGACCCATGTTGGGACGTGAATGCCGTTGGTGATGCCAATGATTGACGAACGACCCGAAACGTCTTCCCACATTTTGTTTGCAGTTTCGGCATGCAATTGAGCCACAGCGTTTGAGTTGCGTGACAGGCGCAATCCGGCAACCGTCATGTTGAAAGGCGTTCCGCCGATGCGGTACATCTGCTCGATGCTCAGACCGAGTGTCGCACCCATGTACTGCAAGAGCTCATGGTTGTGGTGCTCGTTGCCTTCTTTGATTGGCGTGTGGGTCGTGAAGACGATTTGTTGGCGCGTTTGTTGCCATGCGTTGTCGAAGTTTTGTCCCTGCGCCATCTTTTGACGAATGAGTTCCAATCCCGCCAGAGCCGCGTGTCCTTCATTGAAATGATAGACGCCCACGTGGTGGCCGAGTGCTTGCAGGGCACGAACGCCACCTATGCCCAAGACGATTTCTTGGGCAACGCGCTCTTCTCCAAACCAACCGTAGAGCTGACCTGTAATCCATTTGTCAGCATTTTCGGGAATGTCTGTGTCGAGGAGATAAAGGGGGGCGTTGTTGTATGCATCGCAGAGCCATACTTTACACCAAACATCATTTTGACGAATTTTTACGCTGACTTTGATGCCCGTGTCTTTGAGTTCGGGGTACTGAAAGTTGTGGTAAGCATCATAGGGTTTGCCGTCGGCGCCGATTCTTTGCTCTGTGTAACCCTGTTTCCATTTCAGACCGATACCAACGAGGGGCAATTTGTTGTCTTTCGCACTCTTGAGGGTGTCGCCGGCCAAAATGCCAAGACCGCCGCAGTAAATCTTCAGGGCTGTTTCAAGACCGTATTCCATGCAGAAATAAGCGACAGATGGCTTTTGTGTCGTAGACATAAGTGCTCCAAAAATGATTGTTTGCAGCTGAAATTACTTTGACAGGAGAAACTTGAGTCCTGCCGCGACCAGAACAATACCAAATATTTTCTTGAGTGTGTCCTGAGGCAGTTGAAGGGCCAGAGTGGCTCCCAGATAAGCTCCTGCGGCCATGGCTAAGGCAATATAAAGAGACGAGCGAACCTCGAGATTCCCGGCATTGTAATATTTAATCGCAGCAAAAATCCCGACAGGAAGGATGAGCGCACCAATAGAGGTTCCTTGTGCCGAAATCTGACTCATTCCACCCAGCATCACCAACAGAGGAACGATAACGAGTCCCCCGCCAATGCCGACGAGTCCGCTGAGGGTACCGGCCGCCAATCCAATTCCAAGCAAAGTCAGCACTGGTAAAGACAAAAGACCTCCTGATTAATTCGGAGAAGGATGCAAAGCAGCCTCCGAGCTTTTCAATTTTAGCAGATGCAGCAGGGCTTCCAAGTAGGCTTCTGTTTTGCCAATCGACTCTCCACCGCAATAAATCCCATGACGTGCTAAAACGAAGAGCACGGGTCCTGAGGTTTGCGCCGGATGATTGTTCACTGAAGACTGAGACACGTCACTCTTGCTTTTCTGAGATGTTGTCTTGTTTTTCGATTCTTTAATTCCATCGAATTGTGTTGCTTCAATGAGTTCGGCCAGCTCGGCCATGTTTTGATTATTCTCGTAGACATGAAGAGTCACTGGGGTCTGGTGATTGGTCTTGCCGAGTGCTTTGAGTAACTCGTGACCCTCAAGAGTTGCCGAGGGTGGGGACAGATTCTCGAGTTCAGGTGCATGGCAATGTGTGGGTGATCCCACGGAAGGAGCGTTGCTTGTTCTGGCGATGAAAGCGGGACTCGACACGACCCTGGAACCGGTCAGGATCCTCTTCGAGATCCCGTTCGATTC
>CAYWSV010000206.1:0-5743 GCA_964460155.1 uncultured Oligoflexia bacterium
CTGAATATTCAGCCCGAGAGCATCGAAGTGACCTCGGGAAGCAGTCAGGCACTAACCCTGATTGCCGAAGCTTTTTTTGCGCCTCAGCGCAAAGTTGCAATCACATCACCCAGCTTTTCTTTATATGCGCATCTAGCGCGTCTTTATGGTAGTTCAGTTGTCGATATTGCCTTGGACCAAGCGTTCGAGTTTTCGCCCTCTGCATTGTTTTCTGAGGAGGTTCTTGGATGTCAGGTTGCTATCCTTTGCACTCCAAATAATCCAACGGGTACAGCTCTTTCTTTTGAAACGATCGCTGAATTTGCGGATGCCTTTAGAGGCATGGTGATTATCGATGAAGCCTACTTTGAATTCTTCGCGGCTCAGGGTGGACACTCGTGTGTTGAGTGGGCTGCAAGTCGAAGGAACGTTATTGTTCTAAGAACCCTCTCAAAAGCTTGGGCTGCTGCAGGTTTGCGTGTGGGAGCAATGGTTGGGCATCCCGAGGTCATTTCCATTTTTCGTGCCCTTAAGCCGCCATACTCCGTGGCTTGGCCTTCAGAGGTTTTGGCTTCGTTCATTCTGACCTGCAAACAAGAGGTCACATCTCAAAGGGTGGCACAGACGGTAGAGCAGGTTGCCGCTCTTCAAACCATTTTGCGCGGGTGTCCGGCTGTTGAATGTTTGGCCGAGTCAAAAGCAAATTTTGTTTTTTTCCGCACTCCGCGTGCAGAGTTGGTTGAACAAGAGCTTCAGAAACTTGGTTTTCTCATCCGCCGGTACTCCGCTGGGCGGTTGCAAAATTGCGTACGCATCAGCATGCCCCCTCGGGAATATTTTGAACTTTTAAAAACATCTTTGCGAAAGGTGCTCTCATGAACGCGTCTGCTCAAAGAAGTGTCACCGTCGAGAGAAACACAAAAGAGACTCAGATTCGTGTGAGACTCGCGCTCGATGCACGTGATGCTGGTTTTGAAACAAAAATCGAAACTGGAATCGGATTTTTTGATCACATGCTTGAAGCCTTTGCCAAACACTCCGGTGTTGCGCTTGAGATTTTTTGCAAGGGTGATCTGCATATCGATCAACACCACACCGTTGAAGATGTGGGCATTACCCTTGGTCAGGCAGTGGCTAAAGCTCTTGGCGACTGTGCGGGAATTGAACGGTTTGCACTTATGGAATGTCCTCTGGACGAAGCATTGGCAAAAGTGGTTATCGACGTCTCTGGTCGCCCTTTTTTGCACTTTGGAGCGCAGTTCAAGCGCCCATTTATTGGCCAGCTCGATAGCTCATTGATTCGCGAGTTTTTTGGTGGATTTGTGCTGCATGCTCGTTGGACAGTCCACATCGACGTATTGCGTGGAGAGAATGATCACCACATTGCCGAAGCCGTCTTCAAGGCTTTTGCGCGCTCTGCCCGTGTTGCGTGGAAGCGTGGAACTGATGCTGGAATTCCATCGACAAAAGGTGTTTTGGTATGATGGGTTCAACGGAATCATCGGGTTCATTCGATGTATTTCCTGCCATCGATTTGCTCGATGGTAAAAGTGTGCGCCTCTTGCAGGGCAAGCGGGAAAGTGCACACGTTGTTCACGACAATCCTCTGCGTCAGATACAAGAATACGCTTTCGCCGGTGCGCGCTGGGTGCATATCGTAAATCTCAATGCGGCCTTTGGTGATTCTCCTGAGTCTCACGACGGTGCTCATGCGACACAAAATCTTATCCGCGAATTAGTTCGGCAAAGCGGTTTAAAAATTCAGTTGGGCGGTGGAATTCGTTCCGTTGAGTCTCTTCAGAGCGCACTCTCGTTAGGTGTGAATCGTGTTGTTGTTGGCACGTGGGCGATGACTGATTTCGAATCGGTCATGGAGCACGTGCGGCAATACCCGGAGCGTTTTGTGATTGGAGTTGACAGTTTGGGTGGTCACATCGCAATTCGCGGCTGGACTCAAAAAAGCTCCGAAACCACTCTCGAGTTCGCGAAGAAGTTAAAAAGCGCGGGGGTGCTCAGAGTTCTATTTACCGAAGTCGAAAGAGACGGAATGTTGCAGGGAGCGGCAGTTGAAGCATCTGCACGACTGGCCGCCGAATCGGGGCTTTTGGTGATTGCCAGTGGTGGGGTCAGTGGCTTTGATGACTTGCGCGCACTTTCTGGGTGCAACGGAGTGTGCGGTGTTGTGACGGGGAAGGCATTGGCAACGGGGAGATTGTCACTTTCCGAGGCACTTTCCGTTCAAAGAGGTGCGTAATTCAGTCTTACGGCCTTGTGCGTTTCCGTCCGGCCGGCGCCCGTGTTATGGCTGCATCGAATCAATCACCTTTCGTTCCAGACTCACTTTCGAGGTGTTGCGATGCAGTCCAACGATGTTTCGTCTTCTACGTGGCTCGAAAAAATTCCCCTCAAGAGTGCATTTCTGAGTTTGTCCGACAAAACCGGTCTGCGTGAGCTTGCGCAGTTTCTTTTGTCTTCGGGCTGTTCGTTGTCGGCGACGGGCTCTACCGCCGAACAACTCGCATCCTATGGTTTTCCTGTGCGGACAGTAGAGTCCATTACGGGTTTCCCCGAAATTCTCGGAGGGCGTGTCAAAACGCTTCATCCAAAAATTTTCGGCGCTATTCTGGCTAAGCCCAACTCCGATTCCGATGCGCATGATCTTGAGATGCACAAGATTGATAAATTCGATTTGGTCGTCTGCAATCTTTATCCTTTTCAAGATACGTTGCGGCGGACCGAAGATCTTGGTCAGTTGATTGAAAGCATCGATATTGGTGGCGTGAGTCTTTTACGCGCAGCAGCGAAAAATTTTATTCGTGTCGGTGTGCTCTGTGATCCGCAGGACTACAAGCTGTTCATTGAGTCTGTTCAAAAACACGGTGGGACACTCGCAGGACAATTGCGTGTTGAACTCGCGCTGAAGGCACTCAGCGAAACAGCGACCTACGACGAAGTGATTTCGTTGGCGCTTCGCCATAAGTTGCATGGAATAACCGGTGTTCGCTTGGGTGCCGGACCCGTTCAACGTCAGGCCAGTTTGTCAGCCCAGCTTCTGGAAAGTCAGCTTGCATACGAATTAGAGCGTGTTAAGCCTTTGCGTTATGGAGAGAATCCTCATCAAAAGGCAGCCTTGTATCGCACCGATTCTGGGGTTGTTCATCGCGGGGCGAGCTGTTCGCTGGTTGATGCGCAATGTCTGAATGGCAAAGAACTCTCCTACAATAATTATCTCGATATGGAGCATGGTATCCGGCTCATTAGTGAGCTTCGCGACTGTGCTGTGGTTATCATCAAACACAATCTGCCTTGCGGTGTTGGGCTCGGAGGCTCTCCCCTTGAAGCTTATAGACGTGGATTCGAGGGGGCTCCGGTAAGTCCTTTCGGTGGTGTTGTGCTGTTCAACCGGAAGGTTGATGTAGGGGCTGCGTTGGCTCTGCAAGAGACTTTCTTGGAAGTTATCGTTGCACCTGAATTTGAAGCAGACGCTCTCGAGATTTTGCGCGGTAAAAAGAATCTCAGAATTGTCGTGCTCAATACGCAATTGCCTCTCATGAACAAGCAACAAGTCACTCAGGTACAGGGTGGCTTCTTGGTGCAAGACGCAGATGACACCATTTTTGACCCCGAAAAATTGCACATCCCAACAAACGTGACTCCCTCGCCAGCCGATAAATCTGCATGCTGGTTTGCGTATTCCATTGTGAAACATGTGCGTTCGAATGCGATTGTTATCGCTAACGGCCATCAGACGCTTGCCGTGGGGGGTGGGTTCACTAACCGTGTTGATGCAGTCGAATATTGTTTGAAAAAAGCGACACTTCCCCTGAAGGGCGCTGTTTTGGCGTCGGATGCATTTTTCCCCTTCCCCGATAGCATCGAATTGATTAAAAATTCGGGTATACGCGTTATTATTCAACCAGGGGGAAGTGTTCAGGATGCTGCGGTCATTGACGCCTGCAACAAGGCGGGCATTGCAATGATCGTCACGGGCTTCCGACACTTCAAGCACTGAAGCCGCGGGAGGACCATGGGTCCCAATGCCAACAATCGCAGTTTCTTGCCCTTTGGCAGCTTGGCCTCGGCTCTTGCTGCTTCAGCGCTTGTTGGGATTTTTGGTCATGGTTGTGTGAATAAAAAAAATCGTGAAAAGGGCGAGCTGCGCAGTATTACCGTTCTTTCTAAGAACACTTCTGCTGTTGACCTACTATTGCTGAAAAGCATGGGCTTTTCGCCAGACATTCGTTTCATTTCAATGAAGTCAGCGGTGCAGCTTCAAGGTGGCGCCTCAGAGGGTTTGGGAGTTCATATTTCAGGATTGCAGGTGAGTGTTCGCGGTGGGGCAGAGGATTCATTCCGAAAGGTCGCTCCTCTGTACTCGCATGCTGCCAGCACCGCGGTTCGATTTGCCGCCGTGCAATCGCAATTGCAGTTGAGTGATTTTTTATCTCCTGCGGCTCAGGCTCTTGTGGGGCGTGAATTAAAACTCAATGATTCTTCGCTCAGAATGTCATCCGCTGATGCTCTTTTATCTCTTCTTATGGCAGACGCGGCTCAGCTCAAGTTCAATGTTCATGACCCGGGCAATTTGACCAATTTGTTTTTAGATGGTCTGTCGTTCAAAAGCGTGGGAGAAATTCCAGCCTCAAGCAAGATTGCGAACGCTGATAAGCGAGAACGGAATAGTGGTCTTTCTATTGGCGATGTTCTTATCATCACCGACCCCGATTTAGCGTCGGGTATTCGTCACGCGGCGCTGTGGCTTGACCATGACGTTTATTTCGAAGCTGTTCCTGTAGGCGATTCAATTGTTTTCAGGATTGGGACCTATGCGCAGCTCATTGAGGAGCTCGCTCGGCGCGTGTCGGTCGATGTGCGTCAGCTCAGAATGAAGTTTGTGCGACGCGGTGTTGTTTGGTCCGATATCGGCACTCGAATTCGGCAATTCAAAGAACAAAAAAACGCTGGCTCTTGCGCAATAGTTCAAGATCCAGCGGGTCGGGGTGTTGCTTCTGCATTGCAGGGACTAACGCTCACTCAACTCTCTGTGAGTGAATCTTCACGCTAGACGGCACTTAGATTGCGTCTGCGGGTTCGAGCTGACGGCGACGCGTCTCCGCCAGATAATCAATGATGATACCCATGCGTTTTGCTTCGTCGACCGAATACTTGCGGCTGTTTAAACCGCGCAGAGCGACTTCTTTGTAGAACAGGCGACTCACGTCAATTTGCTCGGCCAGTCTGCAGCTCAGAGTTGTTCGTTCCGCCTTGGCAATCAATTCGTCAATTGGCGGATAGTGAGGCTTGAGGTCTATCAAGAACCTCGGTTTCAACATCACTTTTTCCGAGCTGTTAAAGAGCTTGCTGAATGAGTTCATACCCAAGTTCTCCTTAAAAGAGGCGCTAAATCAGCGCACATTTGGTTTGGTAGGTGAAGAAATAGGGCTATGCAATCATTTTTTGCTTATTTGAGAGGCAGGTTGAAAAGCTTATATGGGGGAGGGGGGCCTCGGGCGTCCTCGTCTATGACTTCAGCCTGATATCAATGAAGAATTTTTTGGGGTGCTAAATCTTCGGAATCAATAAATCTTATTGAAAACTCGGATGGATGTTGGTAGGCCGATAAATTCTTAAGCACTTCAATCGGCGAGGTCTGACTTGAAAACTACCCATCCGGCATACGGGCTGCTCTCAAAGGCGGTAATCTTCTCAGTGGTCTCGGGTTTGTCTTTGGCTGCGTGCACGCGTCGTGCGGCTGCCCCTGAAG
>CAYWSV010000207.1:0-5602 GCA_964460155.1 uncultured Oligoflexia bacterium
TCGACGCATTACAGCGGGTCGGGTCGGTGAACCTGCGAGTGTTGAACTCGCCGAAGCTCTCAAAGCTTACGGGTTCAAAATGGGCCGTATGAAAACAGGAACAACACCACGAATTGATGCGCGCTCAATCGACTTCTCGGCGCTAGAACGTCAGGATTCTGATCCAGATTTCGTGCCTTTCAGCCTGCGAACCAAAAGTCTGAATCAAAAACTTTTGCCCTGTTACATTACCTATACGAACGAAGAAACCCACCGTATTATCCGTGAACAAATGCACCTTTCACCTCTGTACAGCGGCATCATCACCGGTATTGGTCCGCGCTATTGTCCAAGCATCGAAGACAAAGTGGTTAAGTTTCCAGATAAGCTTTCGCACCAGATTTTTATCGAACCCGAAGGCTACGACACTCACGAGATTTATCCGAACGGAATTTCGACTAGTCTACCCGTTGATGTTCAGGAAAAGTTCCTGCGCAGTATCCGCGGCTTTGAAAAGGCCGTCATTATGAAGCCCGGATACGCAATTGAATATGACTTCATTCAACCGACCGAATTGCATCCGACACTCGAGGCCAAGGCGATTCGTAACCTTTATTTCGCTGGACAAATTAACGGAACAACCGGCTACGAAGAGGCTGCGGCACAAGGTCTGGTGGCTGGAATCAACGCAGCTCTGCGCGCTCAGGACAAAGCGCCGTTCGTTCCTTCGCGACAGGAAAGCTACATTGGGGTTTTGGTCGATGACCTGACCACTCTGGGGACACAAGAACCCTATCGGATGTTCACCAGTCGCGCAGAGAACAGACTCAAGCTACGCGAGGACAATGCCGACGCCCGCTTGCGTCACTACGCCCACCAATTTGGCCTTATTAGCGATTCTGAGTTCGAAGAGTTCCAGTCCCGCCAGAATGCCATTCGTCAGGAGCGCGAGCGACTGAAAGTCACCTGGTTGAACCCCACATCCGAAACGAATGCCCTTCTGGCTGAGGCAGGTTTACCAGAGCTCACTGGAACCTCGACAAGTCTTGATGCGTATCTCAAGCGCCCCGAAGTGGACACAAAACGCTTGTGCGCTGCTGGGCTTATGGATGCTTCTCTGGGCGAAAGAGTCTTGCGCTCAATTGAAATCGAAACCAAGTACGATGGCTACATCAAGCGTGAAGAGGCACTGGGCGACCGTCTGCAAAAAATGGACGCTGTCTGGATCCCACGCGAACTCGACTATGCCTCTATTTCGGGGCTGTCCCGAGAGGTCGTCGAAAAGTTACGCAAACACAACCCCAGCACTTTGGGCCAAGCGTCCCGGATCAGCGGTATCACCCCTGCAGCAGTCACCCTGCTCCACTCTGTTATCGAACGAAACCGTCAGTCCGTTGTCGGGAAATCTCTTCCGCAATCCTGACACCACCGTCTCAATTGCACATGTTAGGATCAAACAGAGACGGTTGTGGCGGTCTGCCAGAGTGCAGACCGCGCTTTCGCTCTCGCTGTTCGAACTTACACGAATGGATGACGCTCATGCCGATGCTCGACGGACAACTCACTTCACGCAGATTCCAGCTGACAGTGCGCTGGACGCTTGTCGTTGCGTTGTGGGCATTGCTAATGTCGATGGCTTCGGGGCAAGCCGGAATTTCCAATTACGTTGAACTGGTCAACAAGAGAAACATTCTCGTTGACGTCAACATGAAACTCAAAATCGAAAACCAGTTGCTTGAAGAGAAGATCAAACTTCTTAAATCAAACACAACTGAGCAAATTCGATTTTTGAAAGATGAATTCGGATATGTGCAGGCCAACGAATACGTCTATCGCTTTGATTCCAAGAAAAAGAATAACGCCAACGAAAAAAAGTCGAATAAGACGCAAACGGGCGGCCTACTGACAGGCAATCCGAACGGCTGAAATCTCCTCAAGGCAGCCTTTCCAAATCAGCAAAGAACTTTGTGAGCTCAACGCGTTCTTTATCAATGAGCGTCAAACCCAAAGCGTTGTTTGGGGGCGGCATCAGCATAGCTTGCGGGTCAACCTTGCTTCGCGCACTTCCGGCAATCGCTTTCACCTCTTCAAAACTTCCTAAGCGGGATCTATTCCCCACACTATGACAAGGCTGACATTTGCCATCGACGACGGACTTCACGGCTGAATCGTACAACTTTCTAAGTTCAGCCTCAGAGACCATTGGTGGCGGTTTGGGAGTTTCTTGTTCGGGTGCAACAGGAGTCTTATTTTCAGGCTCTGTTACTTGATCAGGCTCTGAAGGTTTCGCGGGCGCAGAGGAACTTCCCGAAAGATACACATTCTTGCCGTCAATCATAAGGATGCGTCCCTGAGGCACAATCGAGTTTGATTTATCGGAAACAAGATTCATGCTCAGATATTTTGGGAAAACTTTATTTTTGCCAATAGTAAATCCTTTGAAGCGTTTTGTTTCCGCAGAGAATTTTCCATTGGAATCGCGAAGAATATACACGATATAATCGTTTGCTAGTAACCACACGCCACGACCTGCAATAACTCCGCCGCTCGTGAATTTATATTTTTCAAGGCCGCCCAGACTTAAACCGTCGAGACGAAGATAAAATTCACGCTTGAGTTGCGGGTCGACACTGAGCCAAAAAATTTTCTTTTTATATTGAGCAATGAGGTCTGTTTTGGTTATGGCAATAGGACGGAAAGTTTTCGCTTTTTCATCGAGAATTGCCTCAAGTGACTCTTCGATTTTGGACAACTCTCTGCCAACCTGAGCGCGATAGTAAATTTTGCCATTGCCGACAGCCCAGTATTGATTTTCGCCAAGCGTATAAATCCATTCCGCTTTACCCTCAAGGTCCTCAACAGCAGCGGTGTAAACTGACAGCTTTAAGTCCTCACGATTAACAATAAGGCTTTTTGCGTCATTTCGAGCAATCAAGACTGAATTTTGGTCGAGAGCAGAAACAACCGCACCAGAAGCGCCCTTCAAAATATCGGATGCCGATTTGTAGAGGTCCAGATTCGGAGTCATGTCTTGATCGGCTGAATTTACAAATCCATCGAAACTTTTACTCACCGATGCTGGGCCACCAGACAAAGACAACTTGTTGCTGCAACCCAGATTCAAACTGAGCAAGCACACACAGACAGTCAGCAGATATTTGGACAAGAAATTTCTTCTCAACCAACTCATCCTTTTTTGAAGCGACCAATTTTGTCTCGAGGGCGGACCGTCAGAGATTGTCCGGCCGCGTTGAGAATTGTCTCAGCAATTGCTCCATCGATTGAACCAGCATTCTGTGTTCCACCATCAAGCCCAAACACCCCAGAGGCCCACTCTTTTGTCCCCTGATCAACAAAATTCGAAGAACGTTCGGGACCATAATAAGCTGTCTGTATGCTGCTGAGCGGACCTCCGTATGAACCTTTCACAATTACAGCAATGCTACTTACTGTTGAGCTGTCATCAACCCAATTGGCACTGCGTCCCGAGCAAGTTCTGATAAAGGCGATTCCGTCCATGCCTTTAGCGATAAGCGAATTGGCCCAAACATTTATTCCAACGCCAGCTTCAACAATGGCTGTATGCATGTTGCCAGAGTCACCCGACGGTGTCCGGTTCGCATCCGGACGATGAAAGTCGGGAGTGTCTAATCCAACAGTCGACACCAGACACAAACCTGTTTCAACAAGTTTTCCTGCAACAGCAATCGAGGCCGCTCTATCGCAGTTGACTGAACCCATTGCGTTCACCATTGCGTTGCCCAGATTTGAATAATTGTCCTTTAAAATTCGAATCTCGGATTCGATACGAGCAAGATTCTCTAGCCATTGAGAGCGAACCTTTTTTGCTTCTTCATTCCCATGAAGCTCTTCAAAAATTCGAATCTTGTTCGGTTCTGAACCTTGTCGAGTATCGTTGTTTTTGGGAACATAACTTTTCGAAATCAACTGACCCATAGCATCAATGAATGCACTGGACTTTTTTCCGCTGGTCACGAGCGCGCCACCGTTGGGTCCACCATCGCGCACCTGCACTGCTCCAAATGCAGCAACACCAATCGGACTGAGTTGTCCACTGGCCTGAATGATATGCGCCACTGAACCAGCATCTGGAATCTGGCCGAACTCATGAATGCCAGTACCCTGGTAACTCACAAAGGAGGTCATCGCGATTTTCTGCGGATCAATATCTTTGATGAGTGACTGGAAGCCATCGATGACTGTTGGTGTACCGTTCAACATGTATTTTCCAGTCAGGACCATGTCACCAAACAACTTGTTGACCTTGGCAGCTGCAAAAGCCGGGTGCGTCTGAATGAGGTCTGATACAGACGTATTTGTGGATCCGTAGGTCAACGTTTGGAGCGGATTATTCTCATTGCCCATTTCGCTGAGGTTCAAAAAATTGCGAGGGTCATGGGACGTCGCCATAAAGACATCAAGAAAAGCGACACTGGGAAGTCCGTTTGCTAAAGCCTCCGAAATGAAAACCAATGATGGCCCACCGTTAAAGGCATCTTCCAAAACAGCCAACGCATCCATTCCTTCGGCCCAAGGATTGCGGGCACGAAACTCGGCATACCATTGGGCCAGCCCTGAAGAGAAGCCGTACTTCTTAAGACCCGCCATAGCGCCGTAACCTAATCCACCAAGGAGTGCTGCGCGAAGCAAATTTCGTCTGTTGATGTTATTCATATGCACCCTTTCACACCTAAATGTGAGACAGATTCTTTCTTAACGGGTTTCAGCAAACGTCGCCGAGGAAATAAACGACGCCAGAATCTCTCTCTTCTTGCGCAGGTCAGAAGAACTGCATTCCTGAGCAAACTTTTTAGCAACATCGACAATTTGAATATCTGAGTAACTTGGAATGCAGCGTTGCAATATCTTCTTTGCCTGCTCCTCGGTGGAACAGTCACATTGCGACCCGGCTGCACCGAATTCACAATTCCACGCAACAACATCAGCAACAGTCGATAATGCACTCATATACTCGATGGTCAGATAACCAGCTGCAGTCTCGACGCGCTTGAGTCGAGTGGGGTCATACAAATCAGCAGCAAGAACTTCGATAATATCTCGCTTGCCCGCATGATCCAGAAAGCTCCTGCTTAAAATCGGCGTCTCACGGCCTGCACCGCCATTGCCATTAATCATCTCTGGTTTAATGACTAGCAAGTCTGCTTGCAGACATACGTTAATAGAGTTTCGCAAAATCTCGCTATCTTTCACCAAAAAGCCCGGCGCTCCAAGAAATAAACTGTCTCGCTTTATCTTTTGGCTCTCGAGTGCCTTTGTTCCATTTGAACTATTCCCGGAGAGATTCACCTTTGAGTTCCCGGATTTTTTCGAGCACGCCGGCGTGGCAAATGCCAAGCATGCAAGCAGACCCGAAATAAATCTTAATTTGAACATCGAGTACCCCCAAAAGAGAATCTTAACGCCCCGAACAGGCGAAAGACTCTGTTTGAAAATAAGCTTTCATCATTGGCAACAACATTCCGTTGTTTTCCGAGAAGGCCGCGCTGACGTCGCGAATAATCTCTAAATTTGTAGAGTTGGTGTTCGCAAATGCGCTGGGAAGAAAACGAGTTAGACCACGAATGGTCGCAACACCTTTAAC
>CAYWSV010000208.1:0-354 GCA_964460155.1 uncultured Oligoflexia bacterium
GAAGCGGATGCTGAAAAAGGCATTCACCTCTGCAGTCGTATTTGTATGATTGCCGATGTCTACAGCGCACTGTTGATGAAGCGTGTGTACAAAGAGGCATTCGAGCCCGGTCAAGCACTTAAAATTATGATCGACAGCAATGATGATTACGATCCGGTCATCTTCAAACCGTTTGTCAGCATGGTCGTCGACAGTGTTAAAAAACATCAGAACGCGCCACCACCTGAAAACACTCTCGTCTACGAGAACAAAAATAGTGGCAGAGTCATTCAGCTTGATGGAACAAAATCATTGAGCGAAAAACTGCGTGAAGAAGAACGAAAGTCTGCGGAACCCAGAGAGGCCCTCAGCAAG
>CAYWSV010000208.1:364-5559 GCA_964460155.1 uncultured Oligoflexia bacterium
GGGTGCTTGAAGCTCTGGTCTTGCCGCCAAATCAAAATAAACAAAGCTGATTTTCAGGCGTGCTGATTATTCGCCCCAAAGCCTCCAGGAGAGGTCCGGCTGAGGTGAGCTCTGAGTTGCGAGCGGACGCGCTCGGACGACCATTGTGCGGCGAGGTGCTTCGTCATTTGCCGTGCAAAGGCAGAGGCATACTGTCCGAGGTCATCCAGCAACCCCTCAACGCTCGTCTTGAGCGATTCCTCGATGTTGAGGTCGGCTTGGCCAAAGAGGGCCTCGACCCGGGGGCTTGTGGAGTCCGGAAAAGCGAACGCTCGTGCAGAGTCGGCTGTCAGTTCGGCAGTTGCCTGCAGGACCATGTGCATTTTGTTGCCAAAACCACTGGGGTTGACGTTCAGGCAGGAGACGCGCAGGGTCCAAACCAGCTTTTCGCTTCCTGTGGTGACGGTCGTTTCCTGAAGAAGCCAAGGAAATCGGCGATGTGGAACACCCCGAAAGCTATCCCGAGCGGTAGGATTTTCGAACTCGTCGTAGCGGCTGTTTTTGAGGATTGGCATAAAATCGTCCCCCTGCGCGGATCGTATCTGAATCTCTGGCTCAGAAGAGACTCAATTTTGCCCGAGCTGCCTTCGGGTTGACGGCGAATTTCCTTGACAGCGCGGGTGCTTGGGATAAGACGCGCGTTCATCCGAACAATCAGGTCCGCGGGCCTTCCGGAGGGGGAAAAAATGGCCACTCAAAACATTCAAGATGCCTTTCAGAAATATGGAATCGAAGGTTGGGGGGCAGGCTACTTTGGAGTTTCGAGTCGCGGGACGGTGCAGGTCCACCCGTACGGAAACGAAGAAGTGGCTCTCGACCTTGAAAAGATTCTCGAGCATGCATCGACGAGGCGAATTCAAACACCCCTCATTTTGCGCTTTCCGCAAATCCTCGACACGCAGCTCGCACGACTTCACACAGCGTTTCGCAACGCCATGGAAGAGTTCAAATATGCGGGCGACTTGCGTTGTGTGTTTCCCTTCAAGGTCAATCAAAGAAAAGAATTCATTGATGCATTGGTCAAAAGCGGCCGCAAGCATGCGTATGGTCTTGAAGTGGGAACGAAAGCCGAGCTTTTTGCAGCTCTCAGCTATGAATTGCATCCAGATGCTTTAGTTGTCTGCAATGGCTTCAAAGACTCTCATTATATTGAGCTTGCCTTTGAAGCGAAGCGTATGGGCAAGAACATTATTCTTGTGATTGAAGGTACTGACGAGCTCAAGTTCATCATCGAGTATGCTAAGCAGGCTGGTTTCTGTGTTGATATTGGTCTGCGTGCAAAACTCTACGCCAAGGGTTCTGGCTTGTGGGAAAAATCATCAGGAACCGAGAGTAAATTCGGACTGAGCTCTGTTGAGATGATGGAAGCCCTCTGGCTCATCGAGGAAGCAGGTCTCAAAGGCTCGCTGGCGATGGTGCACTATCACATCGGTTCGCAGATTACCGAAATCAAACGCGTGAAGAATGCGATGAAAGAGGCGAGCCGCGTTTTCTCAAAGATCTACAAAAACGGTTTCAATCTGCGTTACCTAAACATCGGCGGCGGAATTGGTGTCGATTATGATGGTTCGAAGACGAGCTTCTATGCGAGTGCGAATTATACACTCCAAGAGTTTGCCAACGACGTTGTGTATCTTGTTCAGGAAGTCTGTCAGTCGGAAAATTGTCCCCCGCCCACAATCGTCAGCGAAAGCGGACGCGCTGTTGCAGCGTATCATGCTGTGCTTGTGACGGACGTGCGCGAAGTCGAGAAGATGGGCGGTGATATTCAGGAGGTTTCAATTGAAACCACCGACCACAAACTTCTGCGCGATCTTATGAATGTTCATGTCCAGATGAGCAGCAAGAATTACGTCGAATTTTATCATGACTCAATTGAATATCGTGACGAGTTGTTCACCTTGTTCGGGCTGGGTTACCTGAGCCTCGAAGAACGTGCCAAAGCAGAGGTGATTGTCAACGAAATCGCCAACAAGGCACTCCACTATCATGCGCTCTCGGGTGTTCAGCTCGAAGAATTTGAAGAATTGGCAAAGAGCCGTACAAGTAAGTATCTGGCGAATTTCTCGATCTTCCAATCGATTCCGGATTCATGGAGTATCGAACAACTTTTCCCTGTCATGCCGCTCACGCGCTTGAACGAACGGACGAGCAAAACGGGTGTCATTATGGACATCACCTGCGACTCCGACGGATGTCTGGATAAATTTGTCGACAAGCGCGATGTGAAACCGTTTCTCGAATTGCATGTGCCGCACTCAGATACACCGTACTACATTGGATTTTTCCTCGTTGGTGCGTATCAAGAGGCGCTCGGCAACAATCACAACCTGTTTGGTGCCGTCAATGAACTGATAATCCACGTCAGTCCGGATGGTCAGCTCGAAGGTGTCGAAGAAGTGCGTGGTGAAGACGTGGGCGAACTTCTGCGCGTGATGAACTACACCGACGAAGGGATCCTCACTGGCTACAGTGCGCAATTGAACAACCGCGTGAAGGCGGGTAAACTTGCGCAAGCCGATGCTGATCAGATTCTTGCAAAAGTAAAAGCGTATTTTTCGGAATATCCTTATCTTCTGGTCAAGAGACGACTCGAGATCATTGGCTAAACCGCGCTGGTTTGGTCCTCCTTCACGGACATCCTTATCGGCACGGAAAGCTCTTCTCTTGCCGATAAGGATGTCTGCAATGCGTTATGTAAACTCCTCCTTAATTGTTGTTTCATTGGCTCTATGTGCGCGTGCGGAATCGTCGCAAGAGACTCGCGTACTGCGCAGCAAAATTTCCGACCAAACACAAGTTGCACTCACCGTTTACTCAAACGGTCGCACGATGGTTCGTGACCGTCGAAAAATGAATTTTGAAAAAGGATTGTCGCAAATCGAAATTCAAGACGTGAGCGGACAAATGCGCGCTGAGACGGCACGTTTCAGAAGTTTGAGTTCTGCCGGCGATGTTAAGGTCCTTGAGCAAAACCTTGAGGCCGATCTTCTCTCCCCGCAAAAGCTTCTCGAAAAATTTGTTGGTAAAAAAGTCTCTGTGATTCGAACTCACCCGACCAACGGCAGCGAAACTGTCGAGGCCGCCGAAGTTGTCGCTGTTCAAAATGGGGTAGTTCTCAAGTTGAATGATCGCATTGAAACCGGAATTCCCGGGCGGCTTTCGTTTCCGAATTTGCCCGAGGGCTTGCGTTCGGAACCGACACTCAGTCTGCTTGTCGAGAGCAAAAGACGAGGAGAACAAGACGTTGAGCTCAACTATATGAGCGACGGGATCTCTTGGAAGGCAGATTACATTGCAGAGCTCAACGCCGAAGAAAACAAAACCCATCTGACCGGACTTGTGACTCTGACGAACCAAAGCGGAACAAGTTTTCGCGATGCCCAAGTACAACTCATGGGTGGGGATATTCAGACTGTCGATCGTGGATATGCAAAAAGCAGACGCGCCTTTACGATGGATATGGCCATGTCTGCTCCGGCTTCGGTCGAAGAGTCATCGAGCGCTTCTGCAGAGTCGTTTTTTGAATACCATTTGTATTCTCTTCCGCGCAGCATGAGTGTTCTTTCGAATCAAACGAAACAAGTCACTCTGCTTCAATCTCCTGAGGTTCTGTCGCGCAAGGAATTAGTCTTCACGTCTTCGGGACACAATTATTTTTCGTCCGTTCAAGACTTCACCGACGGGAGTGATTCAGACACCGACAACGAACCCGATTCTGCAGATTTGGGCGTGCCTGTTGGTGGTGGTGTTTTTCTGGTGTTTGAGAATAACAAAGATTCAAAAATTGGAATTCCTCTTCCTGCTGGAACGATGCGTGTTTACAAAAAAGACAAAGACGGCGTGTCGCAATTTATTGGCGAGGATAAGATCCGTCACACCCCCGAGGGTGAACGTGTGCGCGCGCGGCTGGGAAAATCGTTCGACGTGAGTGCCCGACGTAAACTTGTTTCGTTCAAAAATTTGCCCTCCGTTGGTTGGATGAAAAAAACAGTACGGCAGGGCGAAACGGGCATCCGCGTTACGTTTAAGAATGCCAAGAACACCTCTCAAAAGGTTATTTACCGCGAAGTGATTGCAGGCGAATGGAAAATCGTATCTGAGTCGCAGGACCATAAAAAACTCAGTCAGGATACGGCAGAATGGCAGCTCACTGTTCCGGCCAAAGGGCAGTTGACGCTGAATTTCCGGGTTCAGGTCGCTCTCCGACGCTAATCTTTTAGCGTCTGATGTAAATTGTTTATTACACTGTTTTTATTGAATAAAATTTATTTTTTGCTCTTTAGCTTACGCCCCCTAAAGGTTCGACCGATAAAGAAGTGTCGTGTGCGGGGAGCCCTCTCATGGTGCAATTCCGAATGGTCCGAAAGGGAAGCGTGTCAGCCATTTTGGCTGTCGGCGCATTGTTCGGTTGTACGAATTCGAGCCCAACGACCGTTATGCCTGGGAAGGTTGGTAAGGCGGGTGCCATTGGAGCTGATGGAAAGCCCTGCACCAAGTCGGCCGGCATCCGCCTGGATGGTGGCGGTGAGTTGAATCTGACGGCTCCCAACAATTCGAATATCACCCAACAGCCACCCAAGCCGGTGACTGTGGTTCGTAACATCGAAAACGGTGGTTGGTTAGATGTTGGTTTTTGGGGAATCCCGGTTGCGAAGTTTGGCGTACCCGGAAATCCTTTGGGTTACGTCGAGGTCCTCAACATTCCCTATTGTACGCAAACGGCAAGTTTGAAGTCAGAAGCCGATTTGTGGATTAATCGCTGTTTGAATCAAGAGTGGAAAGAGCGATTGAAATCAGATGCAGCTGATAAGGCTGAATTCGTCAGTCAGTTCAGGCGGCCTGCAGAAGTGCAGAAACGGTGCACGGCGAGCTTTACGATTGACCCTGACGATCTTAGGGTTGAGAACAGTAAATATCGCGTGCGTGTATGGACCGCTGAACACTGTTACCAACCTTCCTACAGCACAAACGTAACTTTGCAGCTTTACTATAAGCAAGAAAATGGTGGAGTCTACGTCCCTCTGCTGATGAATGACCCCGACGGAAAAGTTTGGCGGGACAAAGTTCTTGCCGTGGGCGGCGGCGGTGGCGCAGCAAACGACCCAAAGCTCGCGGATAAAATTCTCGTTCTTCGCTCGACCGACGGTCGCACT
>CAYWSV010000209.1:0-2736 GCA_964460155.1 uncultured Oligoflexia bacterium
CTGCGAGAGTCACGAGGAGTCCAGCTGCTCCCCCGACAAGCCACACAGTCCGCGACTGATTCATCTGAGGACGCCTCCCGAGCTGCACGCACGAAGAATAGCGGCAACACGCCGCCTGTGCCCAGATTATAAGCCAATTATGCTCTTTTTGCTGAAGGAGTGTGGCAGAAATGACTCCCCTGCCCGCGCGTTGCCAAAGCCTCAGGAAGCATGCAATAGTTCAGCTTTCCTATGGATATTTTATCGAGGAAGTCATGACATCCATCAGCCCACGCCCCGTCCGAGTCCGCATTGCACCCAGCCCCACGGGCGATCCGCATATCGGAACGGCTTACATCGCACTTTTTAACTACGTCTTCGCCAAAAAACACGGCGGAAAATTCATCGTCCGTATCGAAGACACAGATCAAACACGTTTTCGCAAAGACAGCGAAGCCATGATCCTCGAGTGTCTAAAATGGGTTGGTCTCCCGTGGGACGAAGGTCCCGACGTGGGTGGCCCACACGCCCCCTACCGTCAAAGCGAGCGCACACACCTGTATCGGGAATATGCACAAGTTCTTCTGAACAAAGGACACGCTTACCGTTGCTTTTGCACATCTGAACGTCTGGACACCGTGCGCAAAGAGCGAATGGCACAAAAGCTTCAGGGTGGATACGACCGGCATTGTCGTGATTTGTCGGCCGCGGATGTTGAGCAAAAGCTCAAGAGCGGAGCCTCGTTTACAATTCGCATGAAGATGCCGCTGAGTGGTCAAACGACGTTTAACGATGGATTGCGTGGACCCGTCTCGTTTGAAAACGAAGGGATCGACGATCAGGTGCTGCTCAAGTCCGATGGCTTTCCGACCTATCATTTGGCCAATGTGGTTGACGACCATGAGATGCAAATCTCACACGTCATTCGCGGCGAGGAGTGGATCTCATCTACACCAAAACATGTTGTGCTTTATGAAATGTTCGGCTGGCAGAAACCCGAATTCACGCATTTGCCTTTGCTGCGCAACGCTGACAAAAGCAAAATCTCCAAGCGCAAGCAACCCACAAGTATCAACTATTACCGGCGCAAAGGTATTCTTCCCGATGCACTGCGCAACTACCTTGCACTCATGGGCTGGAGTTACGGCGACGATAAAGAAATCTTTAGCACACAAGACATGATTGAACACTTCAGCATTGAACGCATGACGCTGGGTGGACCGGTTTTTGACCTTGAAAAACTTGCGTGGATCAACGGTCATTATATGCGCAATCTGAACACCGTTCACTATGTAAATCATTTGCGCGAAGAAATCTTTTCGCCGGCATACCTTGCGCAAATCGTTCCGCTCATTCGCGACCGTATCGAAAAATTCGAAGACTTTATTGGAGCTGCGCACTTCTTCTTCTCGGGCGATCTCAAATATGATCCGCAACTCCTTCTTCCTAAGGGGCGCGCTCCGGGAGACGTTGCGCAGAATCTCTCGGATGCTCTTGATGCACTCGAGGTCCTTGAATCATGGACGGTCAGCGACATTACCGCGGCAATGGAAGGGTTTCTGGTTGCGAAAAATTTGAAAGCCAAAGACATTTACATGCCTCTGCGCGTTGCCACCACAGGAGCCAAGGAGACACCTCCGCTTTTTGAATCGATGGCGGTCATCGGCAAAGAAATGGTTCGTCGACGCATTCGCTGTGCCGTAAGCACGCTCAACACCCTGCCCACTGCAGAGCAACCTGCAGCACCAGCAGGTGCAGACAAAGGCAAACCACAGACGGGGAAACATTAAGTTATGCAAACCTCATCCAAACCTGCAGCAACCACTCCAACTCTTCAGCACAAGTATCTCAGCAACGGCTGCGAGTGTTACCTTGAGCAAGTCGATTTTGCGCCGTTGGTTTCGCTGCAGATGTGGGTGAAAACAGGAAGCCTCGACGAACAAGAGCATGAGTTCGGCATGGCGCACGTGCTCGAGCACATGCTTTTTAAAGGCACCGAGCGTTTTCCAAAAACGGGCGACGTCGCACAACTTGTCGAGGCTGCAGGTGGCGAGATTAATGCTTACACAACCTTCGATCACACTGTCTTTTACATCAATGCCCCGCGCGAATTCGCTTTCCAAGGCGCTGAATTGCTGTTTGATGTTGTGGGTGCAAGCCTTTTGGATGCCGACGAACTCTCGCGTGAACTCGAAGTTGTCATCGAGGAAATTCGCCGCAGCCGCGATAACCCCTCAGCACGTCTGAGTCATGCACTTTTTAGTCGTGCATACGCGGGTCATCCTATGGCACGCCCTGTTATTGGCTACGAAGACGTTGTAAAAAATTTCAGCCGTGAAACCCTCATGGCATTTTACAAACGTTGGTATATTCCGAACAACATGTTTTTCGTTGCGGCTGGAGATTTCGAACTCACCGAAATGGAAAGTCGTCTTGAATCTTTGGCTGCGCGCTTTCCCGCAGGAAGTTTACCCAAGCGTCTGTGGTCGAAAACTCACACGCAGCAGGCTCACTCTGCTCCACAGTGCGAGGTGATTCACGGACCGTATCAGGAAACACGCCTTCAATTCACAGTCCCCGCTCCATGTCTCGAGGATGATGAGTCACCTGCATGGGATATGTTCGCCAGCATTTTGGGGCAAGGCGATTCCTCTCGATTAGCGCATTCAGTCAAAGATGAGGCACAACTCGTTACAGCTATTGATTCCTTTTTGTATACACCTCGCTTCCCTTATGGCTTTGCGGGATTTGGATTTT
>CAYWSV010000209.1:2746-4721 GCA_964460155.1 uncultured Oligoflexia bacterium
CGCTCTGAAACTTCGAAAGATGCAGTGTTGGCAGCAGTCAACGAGATTGGCCGACTCGCTAAAGAAGGCCCAACACAAGCCGAGCTGCAACGTGTTTTAACTGCCGCCAAAGCCGAAAAAATCTATGGACGAGAGAGTGTAGAGGGACTGGTCAGAATTGTGGGTAACAACCTCATGACCACGGCTCGCCTTGAATTCAGTACGATCTATCTCAAGAAGCTCAGCAACGTGACGACCGAGCAAGTTCGCAAATGCGCACAGAGTGTTTGCGATAACATTATTGAAGGGCGCATTTTTTGCGTTGCTGCCAGCAACCAAGAACACGCTGAGCAAATCAACACACAAACACTTGTCGAAACTCTTCAAGCCTCTTCGAGCCTACTCAAAAATGATCTATCGACCCAGAAAAACTCAACAAGCAAAACATCTTCATTGAATGCAACAACTCTAGCATCGTCGCGCAACCCAGCAGCCACGCAAACAGCCCTGACTCTTGAGGGAGAGGTTTCGCTGCATTTCAACACTCGTTTGTCCAAACGTCTGCCCGTGGCAAGCCACGTCCTTGTTTGGCGCTGGGGTCAGCACGAAGAGTCCGAAGACAAAACAGGACTCAACGCATTTCTCGCCCAAATGCTCACACGCGGAACAACGCGACAGTCGTATCGAGCATTCGTGAGCGAACTGGAAGACATGGGAGCTTCAATTAGCGCGTTTTCGGGGCGTGATCTGTTCGGTCTTCGTTTGGATGCACTCAGCGAGGTTCAACCACGCGCACTCAAATTGCTAGCCGATTGTTTGGCTCGCCCTGCTTTTGCATCCGACCAATTCGAACGAGTGATGCGCGAAACAGAAGAAGTTCTTGTTGCGCAAAAAGACAGCCCCGGTTCACGAATGAGCAGAATCAGTGGTCCGCTCTTGTTTGGCACTCATGCTTATGGCCGACCCGCTTTGGGAACACTCGACACCTTGCACAACATCACACTCGACGACGTTGTGACTCAGTGGAACAGACTGCTGCTGTCCAACTCTTTTGTTTTTTCGGGCGCAGGTGATTTTGATGCCAGCGAGACTCTCGACATCCTCGCAAACGAATTATCTTCCATTGGAGCAGCGCGCCACAAGCGTTCGCAAAGCTTCAAAGCGCTGAGCACTGCACAACTTGCGCCTCAACTCTCGGCACAGGCGCGTGTGGGATTCGACACTCTCGACCGCGAACAAGCTCATATTAGTTTTGCCGTGCGTGGTTACACGCTTTCAGATCCGCGACGCACCGCCCTCGAGGTGGCAAGCAGTGTGTTGGGTGGCATGGGCGGTAGACTCTTTATGGATTTGCGAGACGCACAATCGTTGGCCTACAGCGTTGGCTGTTCGCAGTCTCCGGGTTTATGGGGCGGAAGTTTTTCAAGCTACATTGGCACTGCTGCAGGAAAAACCAAGCAAGCCATTGCTGGACTCAAGATGCACCTCGAAAAAATCGCCTCGGAACCACCCACGATCGAAGAACTCAGCCGTGCAAAAAACGCGCTTCTTGGATCGCAGTCACTCGATAGTCAACATCACCACTATCAAGCTTCTCAGTTAGCCATGAGCGATGTTTACGGCCTTGGTTTCGATAATTTTCTTGGATTCAAAGAACGGGTTGAAAATGTCACCGCAGAACAAGCCTCCGCTGCAGTGCGCGACCTTCTCGGCAAAGAAGGGCCCTGTGTTACGATTGTGGGTCCAGCATCAACGTGGGTTCCAGAGGCAAGCGATACGCTGCTCCAAGGCTGGAATATTTGAGTTTGTAACTCCCGAGTAGGTTCTCTATCTGGTAAATAAGACACCTGGGTACAGCCTTCGAAGCTCAGATTCACAACTTTTGAACGGAAATTCAGAGACGTGACGTGAGCCATCGGGCTTTCTGAACTCAATTCGATTTGGACAGAATATTTTTACCCCTTTAACCTCGCCAAAATTATTTGCGTTGGACACA
>CAYWSV010000209.1:4731-5559 GCA_964460155.1 uncultured Oligoflexia bacterium
CGATAAGGGGGTCTAGCTGTGCATTGACTCTGGGTATCAAGAAAACGTCTCTCATCACCTGACCTTTTAACCGAGCGAAAATTCCATCCGCAAGCGCCTGTTCAACTGATACAAATGAATACTCTCGGTTTGTAAGGATACTGACTAACCCATTTTGTCCACCCGCAGTGCGGAAAGGGATATCTCCGTTCCCTGACTGAGCAATCTTCATGTCGTTCGGCTTTCTGGCTGTGATCGTAAACTGGCCGTTTATGACAGAGCGCTGCACAGCTTGTGCCTCTGCTTCACCACCTTCACTCCCAGAACTGTCTGGGCGGCATCCAACCAAAGCGACGACCACAAAAAACAAATAAAATTTCATCGAGTTCTCCTCAGCCTATCTGAAGGAATTCGGATAAATTTTAAAAATCTTTAAAAAAACAAAAGTAAGTTCTAACATTCAAAAATGATTGGACTTTATAACGAACCACAAATCTTTGTAAACAACTAGAAACGCGTGCGGAGTTGTTCGTTAATGTTTACAGATGGAGAATTGGTGACGAAATGGTTTCAACGGCGAGACGCAAAGGTAATTGCAACGCCTGACTGTGCGGGAAGAGTTGTTTCGATACGGCCATTTTTCACTTCGATGAGCTGCCCTTTGCAACGGGATGCCCCACTGCTGCCAAACTTCTTGCTATTCGAAACAAGGTCGCAATAGACGCCATCTTCAAGGGAAGTCTCAACACGAATCGTTGCGGGTTTGGGATCCAAATTGAGTGCAACCCATCCAAGTGATTCACGCGAAAAGGCGATCTGCGAACCCTGAGGAGCGCTCCACCAGTCCGA
>CAYWSV010000210.1:0-2354 GCA_964460155.1 uncultured Oligoflexia bacterium
TGACCACGTCAAAGGTGTCAGTTTGAGTTTCATCTTTGGCACCAATCGAGAAATCTCCACGAGCGGTGACGAAGGCTAATCGAGTTGATTCTTCGCAAGAATTTGTTGAATAAAATGTGGTTTTACTTACAAAATAACCATCATCGATTTCGGTGTAGCGTTTTGCGTACGCACCTGAAATCGAGCTCAGTACGCATGTTCCAGTCCATTCGGATGCAAGCTTTGCCAAAAAGACTTGTTTACTTTTAAGCAGAGTGCGTTCTGCCTCGTTCAGTTTCGCAGACAGCGCCCCGGTCGTCGAGTCTGCAACAGAACTTTCAGCAGAGTCCTTAACACTGTCAGGCAACGAAGAATCATCGAGTCCTTCGCTCACACCAAGGTTAATGTCTTCGATATACGTTTCGATCTTTGAATTTTCGAGCCCAAGGTCAGCCAGCCCTTCGCTCGCCCCTCCGGCGGCTGCCGCGATGAGCTCAACGAGGGCTTGAGATTGAAGCTGTTCTTTATAGGTCGCGACTCCTTCGATGAGTCCTTCGGTGATGTCTCGCAGAGCGTCATCAAGATACTCCTCCGAAACTGTGTCACCATCTAATCCCTTCACAAGTCCCTGACCGAATTCATTGGAGAGATCATCCCAAAGGGTTGTATCGCCTGTTGCGCTCGCGAGTGCTTGCATAGCCTTCATCGAGGTAGCTTTAAGAGCCTCTGTGAGTTCTCCGTCAGTCAGACCAGCAGACTTCACTGCATCGGGCACTCCGGTGCTCATTTCGTTCATGTAAGTTTTAAGTTCTGCAAGCTGACTTCCATCGGGAATTCCATCAATAGCACCCGACAAGAGTTCAGCTGAAAACTCACCAATGACGTCAGTTCCAAGATTCAAATCGTCGAGTTTTGAAATGGACGATGCAACAATTTCTCGCGCCGCATCGTCGCGATCGTTTGTTGAGACTCCCAACGTATTGATGAGAGTCATTGTATTTTTTGTTGCTTCGCTCAGCAGCGCTGGAAGGTTCTCGGCTGTCGTTCCGGAGTCTTTGAGTCCAAGAACAACCGAGGATGCAATGACCGAGGGAAGAGTTTTGAGCTCCTCAGTCAAAGATGATTTTTTGCTGTTGAGGCCTTCACCAAGAACGCTTGCGATAATTTGAATGAGCTTCTGTTTTTTTGTTGCGTCTGTAATTCCGGCTTCGTCGAGTGCCGCAACGGCGCCCTGTGCAAAACCTGCGGCCTTGATTTTGAGTCCTGTGCCCTCTGCACTCAAGTTCAATGCTGATGCGGTTGTTTTCGACTTCGCCGATGCTGAATCGGAAATCGTTTTGGCTTCAGACGCTGTAAATCCCTGACGGGTCAGAGAGCTTTGCAGATTTATGGCCAGAAGGTCAGAAAACTCTGTTTGGGTCTCTGCTGGAGTGTCTTTCTTCTTTTTGCCACAAGCTGAAAAGGGTAAGATGAAGCACGCGGAGAGGTAGACGATTTTTCCGTAAGATTTGGTCCGATTTTTCATTCTTTGTCTCTCTCCTCAATTTTCTCGTTGTCTTCTTTATCCTCGCGCTCATGACGACCTTGTTGCTCACCCTCATATTCGGTTGCATCGATGAGTTGGAGGTTTGAACCCATAAAGTTTAGGATTCCGGTCTGAGCATTATAGTTCTGATAGAGATAAATACCGAAGGTCGTCAGAAGTCCGACGAGCAAAATGGCTACGGAAGCTTTCTGGGAGGCAAGGGGCTGTTCTGCGGAGGATGAGGATAAAGATTTGCGTCCATCGACCATGCTGAGACCAATCAGATCGCGGTGTCGGATGCTGTGAATAAGAATACCAGCCACGTGCAGAACGACCACAACTAAAAAGCTGTTCGCAAAGAGCTCGTGAACGTCCTCGAATGCTTCCCGATCTGGACCAAGAGTCATACGGTAACCGCTGACAGCCAAACCGAGCCCTAAAACAAGCATGATGACTGCTGACCAACTTGAGGCCGGGTTGTGACCTGCCCAAAGTTTTTTTGTTCCGGTCAAAATATTTTTAAAATATTCAAAAAGTGAGTTTGGGTTTAAGTCGAAATTTGTAAATCGTGCGTGTTTTGTTCCAACGACACCCCAAACGATACGCAATAAGATAAGAAAACCGAGTGTCAGTCCGCTGAGAGAGTGAAAAGCAAACCACGGCGAATCGTCTTCGGCTGTTTTTGCGATGCTGAAGCTTGTGAGAAAGAGAATTGCGAAAATCCAGTGAAACAGACGTGTGGGAAGGTCGTAAACGAGTGTGCGGCTCATGGTCACCTCCGTGAGGAGACGTTGTGAATTTCTCTGAATCCCAGAGACCGCTGTAAGTATACTCCCAGTGTCTGAGAAGG
>CAYWSV010000210.1:2364-5156 GCA_964460155.1 uncultured Oligoflexia bacterium
TTTCCTGCAAGGGTGCAGCGGTTGGTGTCGTGACGTTGCATTGTCACGCCATGACGCAATTGGCTTGGAAAAAGAATGACATCACCGTCTTGCACAGGGAGTGGCAGCAGTTCTGCAATTTGGTGGTTTTCTGCAAGCTTAAAAACATTGTGCAGACCTGACGCAGAATAGTGATTGGAACGCTCGTTCATGAAAAAAAACTGACCATCTTTCGTTGGGTCATAATTCACAAAATATACGAAAGAAATATTGTTAAACGGCGTTGAATGGTGGTGAATCTCTTGCCAAGATCCTTTGTTGTAAAGGTTCATCCAGAGAGTTTCTAGGCGCAATTCCAAAGGCCCGCGCGTGCCCATGGCATCGCAAAATGAAGACACAATGGGTTTGAAAGCCGAAAGAAACGGTCCATAGTCAACGTCTTTGGCGTTGCGATTGGTCAGGACATCGCAATTCCAATCGTTCGCTGTACTGATACAGGTTCGCAGTGCTTCGCTTAAAAACTTATCTTTAATTTGTGCATGCTCGGGGAGTTGAGTGTGAAAAACAAAGTCGGGAGAGATGAGTTTCAGCATGGTTCGTCCTGTTCAGCTCTGCTGTCGAAAGGAATAGGTTCGCGATTGCCGACCGTATTATCGTAGAGTTGCACCCCTCGGTGTGTCCACCATGAGCAAATGGGAGATAACGCTGGTTTGACAAGCGGACTACGGCACGATAGGCCTGCCAAAATTTCGTACTTGCTCACTGATTTTCCCCGAGGAGGTTGCATGCGTGTCCTGACGTCGATACTCGCTGTGTCTGGAATTGTTGGTTTGTCTGTTTCTGCTGTGACGATAGCGAATCCAAATGAGGACAAACTTGCTCGTCAGTTGATGAAGCAAGGCTACCAATTCAAACAACCTGCAAAGTTTATTCAAAAGGACTCGATCACCGAGCCGACTCGTTTGAACTCTGTGAAGCCTCGCGATGAAAAACAATTCGTGGAAATGAACCAGTTGGTCGCGGTCACGGCTTCGGGCTACGAGTTAACAAAAATGATTTCTGCGGAAGAATTGCGCGCCATCGCAAAAATCTCGCTGGGATACGAAGATGCTTTGGATCCTAAACTGGGTCGTATTCCGGGTAAAGAACCTACTGGTGAACCGACGCAAGACGGAATTCGAATTGACCCCAATCCGCTGCCACCCGGTGGTCGTTTGCCACGTCCTGCACCAGTGCCGAATTTTTATGAAGAGGAAAGTGACTCCGCGCTTGAGAGTGTTCTGGGGTCAGATGGTCGTATTCAGGTGACGAACACGACTGCGTATCCTTACATCACTATTGGCCGTGTTGAGTTGGGTTGTTCCGGAACTCTGATTGGTCCACGTCACGTTCTTACAGCCGCTCACTGCATTTACGACACAGACACGGACTCATGGATGAGCAACATTGATTTCTCGCCGGCTCAAAATGGGTCGACGCGTCCTTATGGTCGTATTCCATGGGCGATTGCACTCACCAAAGTTGGCTGGACGACGTACCACAGTACCGACTACGACTGGGCAATGATTGTGCTGTCTGAGCCAATTGGTAATACGACAGGTTGGATGGGTTACGGATACAACACGGCGGACACGTCTATCAATTTGAATCTTTCGGGCTATCCGGGCGACAAGTCCTACGGAACTGAGTGGCGTTCGTATTGCACCAAGGTTCCCTTTAACTATTTGTTCGACAAGATTGATCACACGTGTGACACCTATCCGGGACACAGTGGATCGATGATGTGGAAATACATTGCACCCAGCTACCGCAGTATTCGTGCGATTCACACCAACGGTTCGCCAGCTGGTTATTATACGACCGACAGCGAACGCAATCGCGCAACACTCATCGACTCGTTCGTCTTCAATACGTTGAAACGTTGGAAGAGTGAAAACCCATAATTGGTCGGCAACGAGGTTTTGAATGAGTCAACACCTGATTGCCAATCTTTGTGAAAAAAACCTTGCCGAGGGCTGGAAAAAAGTTCTCGGCAAGACTTTTGATTCTCGGGAAATGGTCTCTCTGAGTGCATTTCTTGAGCAGGAATATGCAGCTGGTCGAACAGTTTTTCCTCAGCAAGAAAATATTTTTCGTGCTTTTTCGCTCGTGGATTATTCCGATGTAAGAGTTGTGATTGTTGGACAAGATCCTTACCACGGGCTTGGACAAGCAAATGGTCTGGCTTTTGCCGTTAACTCTGGGGTGAAACCGCCTCCTTCGCTCAGGAATATTTTGAAAGAGCTGGTATCAGATGTTGATGACGGCTGTTCTCAGGGAACAACACTCGAAGGCTGGGCTCAGCAAGGAGTGTTGCTTCTCAACACCGTTCTGACCGTCCGTGCAGATGAGGCATTTTCGCATAGGGGGCGGGGCTGGGAAGCGTTCACGGAGAATGTGATTCGTGCACTCAATAATCATCCTCAACCCCTTGTTTTTATCCTGTGGGGAGCACCGGCGCAGCAGAAGCAATCTCTAATTAAAGATGCTCGCCATGTTGTTCTTAAGGCAGCTCATCCATCGCCGCTGTCGGCGCACCGAGGCTTTTTTGGATGCCGGCATTTCTCTTTGGCGAATAATTTTCTCAAACAGACTGGTCGGCAGATTCGCTGGCAAAATATCGATCGTATTTAATTTGAGTCGATTTTTTGTATGTTAATGAATGTGTATTGCCGGAAATTTGACACTGTATCGCGCGATATTCATTGAGTCTGAGATAGTTTTTCTTCAAGTCACTGTGAAAAGTTTTTGTTACCGAAATGGGGACGTTCAAT
>CAYWSV010000210.1:5166-5469 GCA_964460155.1 uncultured Oligoflexia bacterium
CTAGTTACGCTTGGAATCATTGCTGTTGTTCTTGTTTACGTAATTTCTGTCTACAACAGACTCGTCGTTAAGAGAAATCAGTTTCGCAACGCGTTTGCACAAATTGATGTTCAGCTTGAGCGGCGCTACGACCTCATTCCGAATTTGGTGGAATCCGCAAAAGCCTATATGTCGCATGAGCGCGAAACTTTGGAATCCGTGGTCAAAGCACGCAACACAGCTAAAGCAGCGTGTCGTGCTGCGCTCAGCGACCCCACAGATCCAGCGTCAATCATCACGCTCTCACAGGCGGAGGATGTTCTC
>CAYWSV010000211.1:0-5433 GCA_964460155.1 uncultured Oligoflexia bacterium
TCTCGAAATCGCGTGTGATCTGTTCGAAGTCGCGACGTGCGTAGTCAGCTGCTTGTTGAACATCGCGTGCAGCAGCTTCGCGAGCTCTTTCCATTTCGCGGCTGTAAACCTCTTTAATACGCTCGAGTTCATTTTTGGACTGCTCGCGAACGCGCTCGAGCTCTCGTTGAGCCGCATCTCTTGCAAACTCTGCTTCACGGAGTGCTGCTTCTAAGGCCAGTTGAGCATCGTTGAGGATGCTGGCCTTCATCTCTTCGGCCTCTCGACGTCCGCGCTGGTAGGCGTCTTGAGTCTCTTTCTTCTGTGACGCTTTTAAGTTCTCGAAGTCGCGCTCGAAGGCTTGCTTGAGATTTGTTGCATCGACACGCAATTGGCCGATGGTGACGGCTGCTTCTGAACGGACCTTATCGATTTCGGCCTGTGCTGCTGCGCGTGCCTTCTCTGTTGCTGCGTCGTTGTCTTGAATGGCTTTTTCAAGTGCCTTTGTATTTTCTTCAATAACCTGTTGGGCAGAAAGATTGACTGTTTCAAGTTCTTGCTGATGTGCAAGTACAAGTGCGTCTAGCTTGTCCTGAAGTGGCTTGCATGCTTCTGTGATGGCTTTTTCACGGCCGTCACGCATGTCTTGAAGCTCTGCCAATGCTGCGTCGCGGATTTGGTGGGCAAGGCGAAGGTCTTCTTCACACTGCATTCTGATTGAGGAGATCTCGCGTTCGGCTGAGTCTCGAGCTTCTTTGATTTGATTTTGTGCGCTTTCGCGAATCTCATGAAGGTGCAAGGCAGCCGTGGTACCCTTGGAGTTTGCCTGTGCCAAATCTGATTCGAGCTTTTGGCATTCGGAGCGAGCCGAAATGAGCTCGCGTTCAGAGCGGTCGAGCTCTCCCTTGAGTCTGTCCTGCTCTTCTTTCATGCGTGCGATTTCGTTGTCGACCGGCGCGTTGGCCGTTCTTAGGTCACGCAATTCACCCTCGAGTTCAGACATGCGTCGTTTGTAGCGTGTCTCAATCTCGGAGACGACTTCGGCTCGGAGTGAAGCGGCCGCGCTTTCGGCGAGCCTATCCAATTCGGCTGAAGCACTTTGCGCAATGCCGTTGCTCTTCTTCCAAAACCAACCAGCCAGCAGTGCAAGCGCTGCTAGATTGAGGACGATTGTCAGTCTGAAATCGGCTAGAAAAAACGTACCGATGACAACGACTGCCGCCAAGCCAAGCAGCACTAAAATGACCGATAGCGGGCGAATTCGTAATTCTTCCATGACGAAGTCCTTTTTTCCCACGGCAGGACACGGAATGACAATCCAGCCTTGGGAGTATCGTCGCAGTTTTTTCGCATCCTAACGGTGCATTCTGGCACCGCGTCAACGATGTGACGCGGGGATTGCTGCAATTTTGGATACGTCAGAGGGGCGATGAAAACAGACTTGCAATCGGGTAAAACGTGGCATGATAAGGTAACGTAACATCTGAAGGATGAAGGTGTTGGTGGAAGAAAGATTAAGAACATGGACAAAAGGTCTTTTGACCTCTGCCCAACAAAAATTTGATTTGTCGAACGCGACAATTCCTCCGTTCGCGACTTTTGCCAAATGGTTCGCCGTTGGCGGGGGCGCTGTTATTCTTTCGGCGGCTGCAAACACTGCTATTATAAAATACTTTTTGTTTCCGTCGATCAAAATCACAGCGGCATCAAAGTCTGCAGAATCGGCCGACAGTCCTTCTTTGGTCATGGTTCTGGAAAAACCCAAGACGGACGACTTTAAGGACATCTTCAAACGGAACATTTTCAACTCCGAGCAAAAAGAAGAGGTCGTCAAAGAGGGAGGCAGCGCGGCTCAGTGCACCCCCGTGAAAAGCGATATGCCCTTGAAATTTACGGGTGTGATTTTTGGTGGAACCAAAGAGACAAGCCTCGTTTTGATTGAAGCCACAGGTTCCAGACAGGCGGATACTTTTATATTCAACGATTTGGTCTCAATTCCCCCGTCTGTTGATGCTCGAATTACAGACATTCAGCGTGATAAGGTCTTCTTTTTGCGCACAGGGTCGCCGTGTCAAGAATTTCTTGAGCTCCAGCAGCCCGAAGTGGTCAAAAAGCGCGTGCCGGGTGTGCCGCGCTCGCAGTCACCCTCTCTCAGTGCATCTGCTGGAAGTTCAGAGAACGAATATTGCGAGTCCGGATTCTGCAGAAACAAGGGTGGAAACATTGTTGCCGACAAACGTTGGGTCGACCGCGCTCTAACAACAGATATGGCGAAAACCTTGCAAGATGCAAAAGCTAGCCCAAATCTTGTTAACGGCGAGGTGAAGGGATTTGTTCTGACTCGAATTCGTCCAGATAGCGTTTACGAAAAGATGGGATTTCAGGACGGCGATGTTGTTGAGAACATCAATGGGATCGATCTGAATGACGCAGCACGTGCTATTCAAACCTTGAACTCGCTGCGCCAGGAGAATTCGATTGAGCTTTCGGTGAAAAGAAATGGTGTCACCATGCCATTAAAGATTCAGGTGAAGTGACATGAACGACCGTTGGTACGAACCAAAAAAGAACGCACCTCTGAAGCAGCGCCTGAGAGCGTTGTTGTCAAGCTTGACGTCACGCTTGCGTGGTGGACACAGAGGCAATGGAGGCGGACGAAGTAGACCAAGACTCAGCGAGTCGAAGGCTTTTCAAAAATTGAAGACAAGGCTCATGACCTTGTTCTTTGCGTTTGGTCATTGGTTTCAAATTTCCGTACTGCCGATTCTGAGACGCTTTGACTGGAGACTCATACAGGGGATTGCAGCAGTTCTCGTTGTTAGTTTTTTTCTTGCAAATTCTTTGAGCACATTCGCCGCCAACACAGTTATGGCGCTAACTCGTTCTGCTGGGAACAAACCTAAAAAAGTTAAAGCTGAAACCGCTGAAGATGACTCTCTGATGACTGGACCTGTCTCTTTGGGTTCACCGCCCAAGGCAAACACGGCATCAATCAGCAAAGACATCATGACAAGAAATTTGTTTAACTCCGAAGGTAAGGTTCCAGATATTCCGAAAGACGAGAATAAAAAAGTTAACAAAGACCTTTCTCTCGACTTCGACAATATTCCTTGCACTGCGGGTGAGTTGCCAGTTCAGATTACCGGAACGATCTACACTGGTGATCCAAGAAAGAGTTATGTGATTCTGAAGGACCCTAAAATCACTGATGCTGATATCTATAAACCTGGTGACGCAATCATCGATCACGAAGATTTTGAAATCTACAAGGTCGAGCGTGGGACTCTGGAAATTCGGAAAGGAAATTCGAAGATCTGTGTCGCCATTAAGGGCTACGGAAAGCAGGAAATGCTTGCAGGAAGTGGCGACGGTTCATCGTCTGGTTCAAAGCAACCCGGTGATTCACAGGAGTTTGAATTTGACGCGGCATTTATTTCTCAAGAGATCGGGCCCGGAATGGCCAATATATTGAATTGTGCAAGATTAGTTCCGGAGATTGATCCGTCTGGAAAGACGCAGGGGTTTAAAGTGCTTTCGATAGCAACGAGCTGTCTGTTTGATCGAATTAAGCTTCAGAATGGTGACGTGATTACGGAAGTAAATGGCATTAGCCTCAAGGATCCTTCCAACGGTCCTAGGCTGTATCAGGCGCTTCAAGAAGAAAGAACAACGACAATTAATATTATGAGAAATGGCGAACCAATTACACGAACTGTACGGGTGAAGTGATATGAAAAATGGCGTCAAAAGACCTGTCGTCCTTCGGCATGCCGCACCGTTTGCGTTAACCTTGCTTACCGTTGTTGGTGTAAGTCAGGCCGCATTTTTCGGCACGGAGCCTGCAGTTGCGCAGGATTCTCCTCCTCCTCCGCCGCCTCCTCCACCGCCACCGCCAGTGGATGACATGCCGACCGGTTCCGATGACGTTATGCCTCCGTCAGACGGTGGCGGTGACTATGACAGCGGCGGTGGAAGTTCGTCGACCAAGTCAAAGACACCAGCTGCTCCAAAGGCGGCAATACCGGCGAAGAAAGTTCCACGTGGGCAAGAGCTCGTCACGATCGACTTTCCAGAACCGACACCCATCAAAGACATCATCAAAGCGGTGAGTACTTGGAGTGGAAAGAACTTCATTCTGGGGCAGGGTGTGTCTTCGGGCGCAAAGGTCGCGATTATCTCGCCCCAACAGGTGACCAAGGAAGAGGCGTATCAGGCATTCCTGAGTGCACTGAACGTTGCAGGATACACAACGGTTGACACGGGTAAGGCAATCAAGATTGTTCCAACCCGCCAAGCAACTGCATCGAATATCAAGACGTTCTACGGCGCAAGCTGGGCGCCGATGACAGATGAAATCATCACGCAGATTATTCCGCTCAGCTATATCGATGCTCAGACTGTTTCTAATCAGCTCCGAACGATTTTGCGAGAGTCGAATCCAGTTCCATTTCAGACGACCAACTCGTTGATCGTTTCGGATACAGGACACAAAATTCGCCGGCTTCTCGAAATTATCCGTTTGCTTGACGTCAAAGGAAATCAGCCGCAGGTTGCAATTCTGCCTGTGAAGAATACCGACGCCAATGACATTGGTAAAAAGATTCAGGACGTCTTTGGTTCGCGGGGAGGCGGCGGAGCCCTTTATTTGCAAAAAGTGATTGTCGACGAAAGAACGAACAGTCTGATTTTGATTGGGCCACCGCGGGGACTCGATGACGTCGCTCGACTTGTAGCGCGTCTCGACAAACCACTCGAAGATTTGGGAAGTCAGGCACAAATTCATGTTCGTCCGCTTGATTATGCAGACGCTGAGAAGCTTGCCGGAACGTTGCAATCGCTTGCACAAGGGTCGACATCCTTGCGTGGTCGGCGCAATAATACCGCAAACGCAGGAGCCGGAGGGAATCAACCTGCCGGAGCAACGAGCGGTGGAACGGCCGATATTGGTGGTGCAAAGATTACTGCAGACAAAGCAACAAACTCGCTGATTATTCAGGGGTCGAAAGCAGTATTCAACGAAGTTGATCAAATTATCCGTCAGCTCGATAAGCGGCGTGATCAGGTTTATGTTGAAACAGACATCATCGACGTTAACCTTGGAAATCAGATGTCTCTGTCGACCTCGTTCCTTGCAGGGGCAACAGCGCTGAACAACAAGGCCAACGTTCCGTTGGGGTGGAAGCCGGGCGGAATGGCTCCGTTTGCAATCACCAAGCAGAATGCAAGTACCACCGAGCAGCAGGATCTTCTTAGCAAGGCGATTCCTTCGCAGGCACTGTTGGGAATTCTCAGCAGCAAGACTGTGGAGATTGGTGGTATTAAGTTGTCTCCAGGAGCATTTATTTTTGCTCTGAAGCAGGACCGTACCTCGAACGTTCTGCAGACGCCGAGCTTCCTTGTGGCAGACAACGAAGATTCCCCTTTTGAAGCCACCGAGCGTGAGAATCTTCTCAT
>CAYWSV010000212.1:0-2860 GCA_964460155.1 uncultured Oligoflexia bacterium
TGGTTGGCCTGGGGTAAACTTATTGGCAGCCTTGAGCATTCGCAGTCAGGAATGAGCATGCGAGCACGAGTAGTGAGGCAAAAGTGAGAGGTATTTGTTTTAGGTGGTACATTTTTTTGATTTTCATTTTCGCTCCCGTGTTTGTCACAGCAGGTGCATGGAATCTATTTTTCACCGAGTTTCAGCAATGCGACACCCGTAATGATGAAGATTACACCAGACCACCGGAGAAGCGATTGCGAGTCGCCAAAAAAGAGAACACCAACGATAAAAGTGCCAGCAGCACCAATGCCCGTCCAGACCGCATATGCAGTGCCCATGGGAATGGTTTTTTGCGCTATCCAGAGTAACCAACCACTGATGATAAGGCAGACAATAGAAAAAAAGATTGCAGGATAGCGGTACTTTTCGCCTTGAGCGAATTTGAGGCCAACAGGCCAGCCAATTTCAAAAAGACCAGCAATGACGAGGTAAAGCCATCCCATATTCGTTTTAATTCTCCAGATACTTTTTCAAGAACTCACTGACTTCTGGCATGGAGTGCGCAAAAAAGCCGTAGTTCAAATCGTCTGCCGCTCCACCGTGTACACCAATGATTTCGAATGTCTCGGCGTCAAGTACAGGAGCGCCGCTGCTGCCGCTCTCGGTGTCACACGAGTGAAGGAATTTCTGAAGTTTGAGCGAGGAATCCGTATGGTCACTCATCGTGCAGAATCCTGACCACTCCATGGGGCGCATCCTCGGAAAACTCAACAGTGTTGCCGCGCGCGCGGCTTGTGGCGGTTCAAAGCTTATTTTGAAGGAGACCTCTGGCGGATGAGAAACCTTAAGCAAGGCGTAATCGGCAGAGGTTGTGTATTTCCTGACCAGCACAGACTCACATTTTGAGGTTCTGAGGTTCTGACTTCCGTTGCGTTGACCCCAAACGATGCCGAGGAGCCGACAGCTCGCTGAAGAGCTGCGGGGGGAGGTTGAAATACAGTGTCCGGCGGTCAAAACAAGACCATGGCCGATGTGTGCAACGGTGCAGCCAATATTGAGCTGCCCTAGCCCATCGAGCAGAGGATGGAGCCCTGCGGGAACGTTTGAGCCGTCGGCCTCAACAGCAACCAGATTCTTTTCGCCAATGATTTTTTCTTGATGAGCACCCCGTCCGGATTGCACTGCAGAAACACTGCCTCCAAGACCGCAGGCAGAGCACAGGAACAAAGCAATAAATATGCAGATGATTTCAGATGTGAAAATCTTGGAAACTGGAGTGGACGGCGATGAAGTGCGTCTTGAAACTAAGAAGATCATGGAGCCTCCGACAGGATTTGAACCTGCGACCCTCGCATTACGAATGCGATGCTCTACCAGCTGAGCTACAGAGGCGAGGAGTGAGGCGGAGAATGGTGGCGCCTCCCAGAATCGAACTGGGGACACGTAGATTTTCAGTCTACTGCTCTACCGACTGAGCTAAAGCGCCACGGTGGTCAGCGGTCTAATATAGCGGGGACAAATCTGTCAAGCAAACGCGCAGAAATTGAATGAACCGAGCAGTTCAGAGCGGATTGTTCATTCAAATTGATGAGGTATCGAGCAGTGTAGGGCTGCCTCAGCCGATGTGTCGCAAGGACGCCTGCACGAGTTTTTTCCGAAAGTCCCTTAATTCTCGGGCATAATGTTTGCGAGGCGGCTTTCGCGACGGGCTCGGTTGGGGCCTGAAGAAAAAGTGTCCAGAGCGGCAGTGCCACCTTCGGGCCGAGTCGCGCCGTGGCCTCTCCCAAGCAACCGACCCTCACGAAACCTTTCGATAGCGCACTCTGTGAATCAACGTTCTCGGGCCATCGAGTGGTGGGCAAGAGGTTGTGTCCTCTCGCTCTTGTGGAGCAACTTTTGTTCTTGAGCTGGTTTAGAAGCCCTTTTTCTTTCGTTTGCGAATCGGCTAGCCGAATCTCAAGTCGAACATGATCTGAAACCAATCGGTCACCCATTAGAGTTTTGAAAGTCAGAGGTGCGACAAGCAGCATGAGGCATAAGGGCATGACGATCACGAGCTCAGTCAGGGCCTGACCCTTTTGTTCATTGAAGAGAGTCTTCGATTTCATGAACGCGAACACTCCATTTCGGTTCTAAAGTGGGGAGGTAATGTGCAGCGATTTTTGAGTGCTGACTCTGAGAAGAATCCGTGCATCGCGTGTTTTTGATTTTCCTGAATTGGTCTCGACAAAATGAGTTGTGTGTCAGTGCAAATCTAAGCCCGACAAACGGATTAGGGACCTCCTTGCTTGAACTTCCGGATGTGTGGATGCTCAAGAACATTTCCTGATCCGCCTGAATCTCGACCAGACCTCCCACTCGACCCAATGCAGATGAAAGCATTGATAGGTCGCGAATGATTCTCATTTTGGGGGCCGCAACCATGCTGTTCTTCGCAAATAAAACGCAGTTGTTCGAAAAACCAGACGATGAAATTGATCGTTCCAATCCAAGTGCGCAGATCGACTCTATGGGGGTACGCTGTTTTAGAAGCGTCTGAATTCTTTGGGGCAGCCGAGCAACTAAACTCGTGTTTTGTGCATGAAGACTCTCAAGAAGTGGCTTTGCAAGATTCGCGCCAGAGTCGAATGAGGCATAGACGTTCTCAGGTGTGGGAATGGGGAGTTGCATTTCCCATATGGGGACGGTTGCAGCCAGATCGAGCGCCTGTGCTGTTCCGTCAAGAAAGAGCTGAGCAACAGATGAAATGACGTTTGCAGAAATGCGATTGTTTCTAACGATTGCATTGAGGGTGTAAGCGATTTTCAATTGTGACGTGTAGTCGTCCTGAAATCTTTCCTCATAAGCATTAAGGCTATTGTTTGTCGAAAAAATCGAC
>CAYWSV010000212.1:2870-5383 GCA_964460155.1 uncultured Oligoflexia bacterium
ATCGACTGAGTGACAGAAAGTCCAATTGCAAAAATAAATGCCAACACCAAGGTGAGGAGTGGGAGAACCTGCCCCGCTTGTGAATGAGATCTCTTCACTTTGGATGCCCCACGAGTTCAACCGAAACGTTCTCAGCCAAGTAGGGATCAATTGAAACGTCTGCTTTTCGACGTGCAGTCACGGCGACAGAAAGTCCACGACTTGCGTTCATGTTCTCTTGACCTGAAAACTGCCCAAGACAATTTCTTTGGTCGGAGACGACACCGAGTGGACGCTCGAGCCAGCTCGAGATGCAGACTTGTATTTTCACAACCGTCTCAGCTTTGGGGTCATTTAAATGAGGTCCACTCAACCAGACGCGAACGCCCAAAAGTTGGGAGTTGTCTTGATTGAGGCTGAACCACGAACGCCCAAGCAATTGAGATTTCATCAGAGCTCGAACAGATTTCTCGATTTGAAGTTCAAGGTTTTTGCGTCTGGGATTGTGGATACTGTCTTGATCAAAGGTCCCCAGTACAATGTGTGTCAGGCCCTGATACGAGAGCTTTGAGGCAAACGAATGAGCAACTATGTTGATTGATGTTTGGCAAAAGTGAATACGAAACAACTCGTGCACACCTGCCAGAACACAGCATGCCGAAGCACCCGTCACAATAAATTCAGCGACAGACATACCATGCTCCCTCCGATTGAGCCTGCTGTGCTAAGCGGTTCATCATGATGCTTTTGTGTCTTTGAATAATTGGTTGACATCGCAGGGGGTCGATTTTGCGGCTTTCAGGCGCTCGTTTTTTTGCTGCAGCTGACTCGTTTTTCAAAATTTCAGTGCTTGGATCTCGAACATGTCGGATCGAACGTGCAGGGTGATGAGCTGAAATGCTCACTGTAGTCGATGAGTTTGTTGTGTAGGTCTCGTCAGTCGGATTTTTCAAATGCGTATCGTTTGCTAATGATATATTCTCCGAAATGTTCTTTTTCTGGGGTGTCCCGGCGCTCAGATTTTGGCTGAGCACGCCTCCAGTCAAAAGCAAAACAAGTAATATTGAGAGTGTTGTGGCAGGTAGAAGAACTCTTAGACTTTTAGGATTTTTAATCGATTGTTGTCGATAAGGAATGACGACATGACTTCTTCCCTTTATGAAAAAAATTGACCACGGTAGCAAAAGTTTATGCTGGCCATTGTATTCGAGGCGAACGCATCCGTGGTGTGCATTCAAACGCAAACCGTCGTCGGAGTTATAGGGAAGTTTGCCCAAAGATGTGTGATCGTCGAGATCCCAAAGGCAATAATCATCAACATTTGATGAATTTATCACAGATGGGTGTTCAAAGAGCGCTAATCCGAGCTTCTTTTTCAGAGAAACGCGCATTGCAACTCTAGAGGAAATTGCTGAGATACGTCTTATTAAATGGGTCATGATGGATTTCAGGATGTGCATTCAGTCTAACCAATGTGCAGCTGGTGTTTGGGAATTCAATCGGGAATCACTACTTGACAGATCTGGTGGTGAAGAGATCTCGAGTCTGCATTTCAAAGCGATCCACAACTCAGTCTCTTCGGCCTGCAACTCACGGCTCTTGAAGAGCTCACCAATCAGTGGAATTTGACCAATCAGCGGAATTTTGTGAACCGACTTTCCGCTCACTTGCTGACTTATACGAGTCAGAAGTATCTGTTCATTGGGCTTGGCACTGATCTCTGTTGTCAGAACACTTTGTTCCATTCCTGAGATGGCATTGGGGTTTGGAGTCGACTGAGGATTTGAAATCTTGATGTCTATTTTTTGTGAGATTCTTCCACTTCCGATGTATTTTGGTTGCAGAGTCACCATGAGGCCATAATTTTGAGCGAAGAATTTTTGATTTTGTCCATGGCTCTGAAAAAGCAGTTCGCCGCCTGATTTAACTTCCCCTTTTCCACCGCTCGCGACAACGATTGTGGGTCGTGCGATTTGTTGGATGATGCCCTTTTTTGCGAGAGCATTTAAAATGACGTCTGGAAAGTTCATGTGTATGCGCGGGCCACCCGTGATTTGTGCAATGAATGAGGGGATGTTCGCTTTAACTATTTCTGGGCCTGATTCCATTCCCTTGGTTTCAGTCATGAGCCCCAATGCTGTTAGTTGTGTCATATTCATGCGAAAAAAAGTCAGTTGTGATTCAATGAGAGCTTCTCCGGATTTGTCGATGACAATGGATTCAGTGAAACGGCTCAGAAGAGTTCGCAGTGTGCTTCGAATTTTTTCCAGATCATCAGAACTTTCAGCGCTTCCTCGAACGACAACTCCAGCGATGGATGGCTCTACTGATAGTCCCGAGAATCCATTTTCTTGGAAGAATTCTCTCAAATATTTAGTCTGAATTCGGATCGCATCCTGATGAACAGAATATCGCGGAAGACATTCTTCGCGTCCAAGGCAAAGATCTGCAAGAGCAGAAAATTGGATCTCATTTGTCATTTGTCCGAAGATGACGATTCTTCCATTGTCTAGAACTGTGTCGAGTCCTGAACG
>CAYWSV010000213.1:0-5380 GCA_964460155.1 uncultured Oligoflexia bacterium
CAATACGACCCACGAGAGTAGCCGAGCCGCCCGCACTACGCACAAGCTTTGCACCTGCACCGGGCTTCAACTCGATGCTGTGAATTGCTGTACCCGCAGGAATCTTTCTCATGGGCAGACTGTTTCCGGGTTTGATGTCTGCTTCTTCGGAGTTGATAATCTTGGTGCCGACGGTCACGCCGTTCGTCGCCAAATGATAGCGACGATCGCCATCTTTGTACTGAACGAGTGAGATGAACGCTGTACGATTCGGATCGTACTCAACGCTCGTCACGACGCCTTCGATGTTGCGACGTGCACGTTTCCAGTCGATAATACGATATTTTCTTTTGTTACCACCGCCATGATGACGAACAACGATACGTCCGTTGTTGTTGCGTCCTGCCTTTTTAGGCAGAGCTTCCAACAAGCCCTTGTAAGGCTCGTTTGTGGTCAAAACTTCGCGGTACTTTATGTAGCTTTGGAACCGCGTGGTGGCCGTGTAAGGCCGCATCTGACGAATTGCCATAAACCTCTCCTACAGGCGCGATAACGAGGTAATTTTCCGCGCCCCGATGATTACTTACCCTGTTCTGCTTCCGAAGCGACCAATCCTGCCACTGGCAACGACTGTCCTTCCTTCAACCGAACAAATGCCTTCTTATAGTTTGGAGCCTTCACCGTTACAGGACCCGCACTTTTGCTGCGAGCTTTACGGGAGACACGACCCCTGACAATAGCGGTGTTAACTTCAAGAACGTCAACACCAAAAACGGATTTAACAGCCTGAGCGACGTCTGCCTTCGTTGCTTTCTTAGCAACCTTGAGAGCAAAGACGTTTTGAGCAGAAAGCGTCACAGCTTTTTCGCTCAGGATAGAACCGAGAATCACGAGATCAGAACGCATCTCTCTCCCCTTTACTTTGTAAGACGGCGAGAGAGGATTTCGAGAGCCTCTCCAGTCGCAACGAGTTTTCTGCACTCAACGATGTCAAGCGCGGTTACTTGTTCTGGCTTAACAAGAACAACACCACGGATGTTGCGCACTGCGCGCAGCGTGAGTTCAGAAGGATTTGACAAACAGACAAGTACTTTTCCAGCTTTCTCGTCGATTGCTTGAAAAAGCTTCCATGCATCTTTGGTCTTGCCCGAGGGAATATCGAGTACGCCTGTGAAAACCTTGCCAGCCTTCACGCGGTGAGCCAACGCAATTTGCAGAGCAACGTTAGCCATCTTACTTGGAATCGCTTCGCGGTAATCGCGAGCCTTTGGACCGTGCGCAACACCACCGCCAACATGCAGAGGAGAAACGAACGAACCACGACGAGCGCTACCCGTCTTTTTCTGCTTGTAGGGTTTCTTTCCTGTCGAGGCGACCATCGCGCGAGTCTTTACGCCGACAGTACCTTGGCGACGGTTTGCGCGGTAGGCTTTAACAACCTGCCACAGAGTGCCTTCATTCTTTTCAGCACCTTCTGCCAACCAACTTGGTAATGTTTTTACTTGTGACAACATCTTGGTGTTCCTCACTCGCCGAATTAAATGAAAACAACGCCGCCGCGAGGTCCGGGCACACCACCGACCACAGCGAGGATTGACTCCTCAGTGGACCAGTAAGCAACTTCAACCTTGCGCAGGGTAACTTGTGAATCGCCATGATGACCAGGGAGGCGTTTGCCCTTCGGAGTACGGCCAGGTTCCGTACGCATACCCACTGAACCAGGGGCGCGGTGGAAACGGCTACCGTGGCTTGCAGGACCGCCAGCAAAACCGTGACGAGTCACAGCATCCTGAAAGCCTTTTCCTTTGGAAACTCCGGTCAATTTTACGAGTTGACCAGCGGCGAGAGCTGGCGAGCTAACTGAGGCACCGACAGGGAAATCTGCGGCGTTTTGAACAGGCCAACCACGAGTTGTCTTCTTTTTTGCACCGGTGTCGTACTCAACGACAACCAGAGTGCGCCCATCTTGGAGACTCTCGTGACGAACAACCTTAGCAGGCTGAAGACGGAGTACTGTTACCCCTTGAGCTTCTCCCGCTTCGGTAAATGCACTGGTCATACCGACCTTAACAAATGCATTACGTACCATATGACTTACCTCGGACTGGATGCGAGTAGTTCGCAGCGCCAGTTTGTAAAGGAACCAGCCGCGTTAACGCGACGTGTTCGAGTTAGTACAGGTTAATCTCAACATCCACGCCAGCTGCGAGGTCGAGCTTCATCAGCGCGTCTACCGTTTGCTGCTTGGGCTCAAGCAGGTCGATAAGACGACGGTGAGTTCTGATCTCGAACTGCTCACGTGATTTTTTGTCAACGTGAGGCGAACGCAACACCGTGTAACGGTTGATCAGCGTTGGCATAGGCACTGGTCCAGCAATACGCGCACCGGTTCCTTTAGCCTTGTTGATGATTTGAGCAACGCTCTGATCGACAAGCGCTACATCATATCCCTTAAGACGAATTCTAATTTTTTGGCTTTCCATCTAGACATCTCCAAGTATGGGCGTTGAGCCATATCCAACAGCTGAATCCTTGTCAAGCAATCCTTGAAAAATAGAATTCATGCGACTTTCTAACCTCAAAAAATAAAAAAACCCTGAGTTATCAACTCAGGGTCTTCTACAGTCCGTTAAGACTCAGAAATTACCTGTAGGCGTTAGGGTGTCCGCCCAGACGCGCCACCATCGAAGGCGTCGAAGCCTCGATAATTGCCTCCGCGTCGAGTGTCTGACCTTCAACAAACATATCGACATGTTTGTACAAGTTGACGCCCGTACCAGCTGGAATCAAGCGACCCATAATAACGTTCTCTTTGAGACCGCGCAGAAGGTCGACGCGACCCGACAACGAGGCTTCGGTAAGAACCTTGGTCGTTTCCTGGAACGACGCTGCCGAAATGAACGACTCGGTCGACGACGCCGCACGTGCGATACCCAAAAGTAGCGGTTCAGCGACAGCAGGTCGAGCACCACGAGCCACAGCCAGTTCATTCTGCTCTTCAAAGGTCCATTTCTCGACCTGAGCTGCAGGCAGGAACTCTGTATCTCCTGGGTCCTTGATCTTCACGCGACGGAGCATCTGCTTAACGATAATTTCGATGTGTTTATCGTCAATTGGCACACCTTGCAGCTTGTACACCGCTTGGATTTCGGAGACGAGATAACTCGCAAGAGCTTTCTCGCCCAAGACGCGCAAAATATCATGTGGGTTGAGCGACCCGTCCACCAAAGGCTCACCAGCGCGAATGAAGTCGCCTTCAGTCACAACGACGTGACGTCCCTTCGGAATCAGGTATTCCTTGTGATCGCCAATCTCAGGTTTCACAACAACGCAGCGCTTGCCCTTTGTATCCTTACCGAAACTGACGTAGCCGTCGATTTCAGAGATGATTGCAAATGTTCGGCGCTTCTGAGCGAGGAACAATTCAGCAACGCGGGGCAGACCACCGGTAATGTCGCGAGTCTTAGCCTGTTCACGTGGAATCTTCGCAAGGATGTCGCCAGGGAACACAGGCTCACCATCGGCAAACATGACCGTTGCACCGCTTGGCAGCAAGTACTTCGCATCACGAGTCTGCGAAATCTTGACCGCCGTACCGCTCGCATCGGTGACGAGCAACGCAGGTTTAACCTTCGCGTCACGCGTCTCAAGAATAACGCGACGGGAAATACCCGTAGTCTCTTCCTGACGCTCTTCGTAAGAAATTCCTTCTTCCATGTCACTGTAGCGGACCTTACCAGCCACTTCGGCCACGATAACGACTGAGTGCGGGTCCCACTCGATGAGCTGATCGCCCACCGCTACGTTCTGACCATCACGGACGAAAACCTTCGAACCGTATGGGATAGAGTGTCGATCGCGTTCATTGCCATCAAGGTCATAAACAACGACTTCACCGTTACGTCCCATTGCACGGAACCAGTTTTGATCTTTGCCCTTTTCCTTACCACGAACGAGGTTCGAATTGAGGACTTTGACCGTTCCTTCAACCTTAGCCTCATGCGAGGACTGCTGCGCTTGTGTCGACGCCGCACCACCTTGGTGGAATGTACGCATCGTCAGCTGTGTTCCTGGCTCACCGATTGATTGAGCAGCAATAACACCCACTGCTTCACCAACGTTGACAAGGTTACCTGTCGCAAGGTCGCGACCGTAGCACTTGGCACACACACCACGGCGCGTGCGGCAGGTCAGAACAGAGCGCACTTTGACTCGGTCAATCTTCGCTGCTTCAAGCTTCGCGTTGACTTCTTCGGACATTTCTTCATTTGCACGGACGATGATCTCGCCGGTCAATCGATTTTTCACATCCTCAAGACACGTACGACCCAGAATTCTTTGACCAAGCTTCTGAATAACTTCGCCGCCATCGACGACTGGAGTCATTTCGATGCCGTCCATCGTTCCACAGTCGTATTCAGACACGATTGTGTCTTGCGCAACGTCGACCAGCTGACGAGTCAGATATCCAGACGACGCCGTCTTGAGAGCCGTATCCGCAAGACCCTTACGCGCACCGTGCGTGTTGATGAAGTACTGCAACACAGTCAAACCTTCGCGGAGGTTCGCTGTAATTGGCGTCTCGATAATTTCACCCGTGGCTTTCGCCATCAAGCCTCTCATACCTGCCAACTGGCGCATCTGCGATTTACTACCGCGCGCTCCAGAGTCGGCCATCATGAAAAGAGAGTTGAAGGAAGGAATGATCGTGTCCTTGCCAGTTTCATCCTTCACCTTCTGGGTCGAAATTTGCTTGAACATGTATTCAGCAATGCTGTCCTGAACACGTGACCAAATGTCGATCACCTTATTGTGACGCTCACCCTCAGTAATAAGACCTTGGTTGTACTCTTCATGGACCGTGCGGACATCTTCATGTGCCTGACCCAAAAGGTTTGCTTTCTCGGCTGGAATAACCATGTCCTTAATGGAGATGGAGATACCTGCCTGAGTTGCATGACGGTAACCGAGTTCGCGCAACGCATCCGCCAGTAGAACAGTGTCTTTAGCGCCGCAGAGACGATAGGTTTCGTTCACAAGCGCAGCAAGACTCTTCTTGTCCATCGCTTTGTTGTATTTTTCGAAGAATGGGACGCGATTTGGCACGACTTCACGCAAGATCACGCGACCAACCGTCGTCTGAGTCAATTCTTTATCCGATGACTTAGCACGAACATGAACTCGAGCATGAACATCGATACGACCATGGTCGTAAGCTGCGCGAACCTCGTTGAGATTCGCAAACTTCATACCGCTACCCTTGGCACCAACGTTCTCACGCGTGAGATAATAGAGACCAAGAACGATGTCTTTGGTGGGCTCGATAATAGGCGTTCCGTGCTGGGGCGACAGAATGTTGTTTGTCGACATCATCAACACGCGCGCTTCGATTTGATCTTCC
>CAYWSV010000214.1:0-4439 GCA_964460155.1 uncultured Oligoflexia bacterium
GAAAATGATTTCATCGAACACCGCCGTGGTGGCGCTCGCACATGTTGGAAATGTTCTTGGGCAAGTGAACCCTGTGGCAGAAATTGCGGCCATGGCCAAAAAAGTGGGCGCACTTGTCGTTTTAGATTGTGCTCAAAGCCTGACATGTTTTTCTGAGAACCCCTTTGACTGGGGTGTCGATGCAATAGCGTTCAGTGCGCACAAACTCTACGGACCCACGGGAATTGGAGTTCTTGTGGCGCGCCCTGAACTCCTTGAATCACTTCCTCCCTTGCTGACAGGCGGCGGGATGATAAGTGGCGTGACTCTTGAAGAGTCGAACTGGGCGAGCGGAGTGGCCAAATTCGAGGCAGGAACTCCGCCGATCACCGAAGCGATTGGACTGGGTGCGGCTTTGGATTGGCTCGAGAACGTGGGACGCGTTCGGATTCACGAACATGCGGCCGAACTTGCGGCAAGGTTCGCAGAGCAGCTGCAGCGTATTCAGGGTATTGAACTTTTCTATCCCTCCACAGGCCGTGAAACGCTCGTTTCATTCAGGCATGAGGCCATTCACGCACATGATTTGGCGACAATTCTTGATGCGAGCAACGTAGCCATGCGCGCGGGGCATCACTGTGCGTGGCCGCTTGTGCGTATTTTGGGTGTCGATGCGCTCGTTCGAGCGAGTTTTGCAGCCTATTCAGATGTTGATGACGTTGAGCAGGCTATTGAAGCTATAAAAAAAGCAACTTCTGTATTGAAATAAATTCATAAATTTTTATATCACGTCTGGAAGTGACCAAACTCATCGCATACTTAGTTTGGCCATGCTATCTGCCACTCAGGACGTTCCAAATGACCTGAATTTGCAGGGAAATTTGGGAAAAACACAGAAATTTTACACGGTGTTGGCTTATGCTGCAAGATTCTGTAATGAGTAAGGAAACTCCGAACCTTGGGGAGCTTTACCAAGAGATTATTGTCGAGCATTCCAAGCGCCCTCGCTGCAAAGGACGGGTTGAGGGCTGCCAATTCTGTCTTGAGGGGAAGAACCCCCTCTGCGGAGACCAGATCACCCTCTATTGCCAGCTGCAAGACCCGACAACGGGGTCTCCTGAACCAAGAATCAAAGTGACATTCGAAGGCAGTGGTTGCAGCATTAGCCAAGCAAGCACGAGCATGATGTGCGAGGCTGTGAACAATAAAACAGTCAAAGAAGCGCGTGCTCAAATTGAAAAAGTTGAAGGTATTTATACAGGCCGTAGCGAGCCCAAGAGCGAGGATGACCTTGAAGAGGATTTCGAAGCTCTACAGGGAGTCAGTAAGTTCCCGGTGCGCATTAAGTGCGCGGCGCTGGCTTGGAAAACACTCGAGCTGCTGCTCAACGATCACTTTGACGAGAACGGCTATCAGAGGCCTGAATCACTTGCGTGCAAGTTGAACGATCCTTGCGGTGGAAAATCCCGCAAGCTCAAAACGATCATAACCACGGAATAATTTTTTTGAACAGACGCACTTATGTGCGTTCGGCGACGGAGTATTGCAATGCTGGTTATCAATAATCTCAAGGCAAGAATTGGCGAAAAAGAGATTCTTACGGGTGTCAATTTGGAAGTTCCCGCGGGAGAAATCCACGTGATCATGGGCCCAAATGGCGTCGGTAAATCGACGATGGGTCATGTTCTTATGGGACACAAATCCTATGAACGCACAGACGGTACAATCGCTCTGGACGGCGTTGACCTCACGGAAGCCGATACGGCCGAGCGCGCGCGCGCGGGTTTGTTTTTGGCATTTCAGTATCCCGTTTCAATTCCTGGTCTGCGCGTTTCTGAGTATTTGCGCAACTTGTATTGCATGCGCCACAACGTGCAGTTGGGTGTTGCTGAATTCAGAAAAATTGTCCGTGAAAAAATGGACATGCTGAACATCGACCGCTCTGTGTTGAGCCGTTACTTGAATGACGGATTTTCTGGCGGAGAGATGAAGCGTCTTGAAATGCTCCAGCTTGCTTTGGTTAAACCCAAAGTCGCAATTCTTGATGAAATCGATTCCGGCGTCGACGTCGATGCGCAGAAAACTGTTGCTGAAGCGATTCGAAAACTTCGTGATACAGACGGCACATCTTTTATTATTATTACTCACTACCAACGGCTTCTGAACTTCGTTAATCCAGACAAAGTTCATGTTGTTTTGGATGGTAAAGTCACAAGAACTGGTGACATGTCTCTTGTTCAGGCTCTCGAGCGCGAGGGTTATGACTGGGTACGTCAGAGCAGCGAAGTCTCGGCAACACTCTGAGGCGGAGCAAGGAGATAGACATGAGCGATACACTCACGGGAACAAAGCCGGAAACCGATTTTGACGATTACAAATACGGTTTTCATGTTGCTGAAAATTACGTGTTCAAGGCCGCTAAATCGAAAGATGGTCTGACACGTGATATGGTGATTGAGATCTCTAAATTCAAGCGTGAGCCCGAATGGATGCTTGAGCGCCGTTTGAAGGCATTCGAGATCTTTCAGAGCAAGCCGATGCCTACTTGGGGCGACACCAAATCACTCAACGAAATCGATTTCACCAACATTCACTACTTCGTGCGTCCAACAGAGCGCGTTGGAACGAGCTGGGACGAGGTTCCAACCGAAATCAAAGACACCTTCGAACGACTTGGAATTCCCGAAGCGGAACGTAAGTTTCTTGCAGGTGTTTCAGCGCAGTTTGAGTCCGAAGTTGTTTATCACAGCATGCAGAAACGTCTTGAAGAGCAGGGCGTACTGTTTTTCGACATGGATACAGGATTGCGCCAGTATCCCGAGATTGTCGAAAAGTATTTTGGAACAGTCATTCCCTCGGACGACAATAAATTTGCTGCACTGAATACTGCAGTGTGGTCGGGTGGAAGTTTCATTTACGTTCCCAAGGGCGTCAAGGTTGATATTCCGCTGCAAGCCTACTTCCGTATCAACACGGAAAACATGGGGCAGTTCGAACGCACATTGATCATCGCCGACGAAGACTCCAGTGTTCATTATATCGAAGGTTGTACAGCGCCGGTTTACCGATCTGACTCTTTGCACTCTGCTGTCGTTGAGCTCATTGCTCTGAAGGGTGCGAAAATTCGCTACACAACGATTCAGAACTGGTCCAAAAATATCTTCAACTTGGTTACCAAGCGTGCTTATGCATACGAAGATGCCGTTGTTGAATGGGTCGATGGCAACATCGGTTCGAAGCTGACCATGAAGTATCCGGCGGTTTATCTGATGGGCCCCCGTGCTCGCGGAGAGATCCTTTCTGTCGCCTTTGCTGGCAATGGAATGCATCAGGATGCTGGCTCGAAAATCGTTCACGCTGCGCCCAACACCACAAGTGTTGTGACTTCTAAATCCATCTCCAAGAGTGGTGGTGTAACCACGTACCGTGGTCTCGTTAAAATTCCCAAGGGCATGGTCGGCTGCAAGAGCAAGGTCCAATGCGATGCTCTTCTGATGGACCGCGACTCTCGTTCGGACACTTATCCCACAATGGAAATCGAAGAACGTGAGGGTGTCGATGTTGGGCACGAAGCAAGCGTAAGTAAGGTGGGTGAAGACCAAATCTACTACCTGACTAGCCGTGGCTTCAGCGAGCGACAAGCGACACTCATGGTTGTGAATGGGTTTATCGAAGAGTTCGTCAAAGAATTACCGATGGAATACGCGGTTGAATTGAACCGCTTGATTGAAATGGAAATGGACGGAGGAGTGGGCTGATGTCTCAAACGACTTCAAACACAACCCGAATGATGTCGATTGGCGAGCGGATTTCATCGCTCAGTTCGCTTCCTGTTCTTCCGGAAGAAAACTGGCGTCGCACGGACCCAGCTGATTTTTTCATTCCTGCAGACGAGGTTGTGAACAGTTTCGGACAATCTGTTGTTGGTTCACATCTGGCATCGTCACCTTACAAGATTCAATTCAAGAACGTTACAGCTGAACAAATGAAAGAGGCTGTTTCGCGTTTGCTCGGCCACTCAGGTCTTGCTCAGTCAGAGACTCCCATCATCGATGAGTCGCGGATGGTGTTGCTCGAGCTGAACAATGGCGGACTCAGCGTTCTATCGTGTGCAGCTGCAGATTCTTGGGTTGGCCGACTCGAGATTGCTTCTCGTCCGGCACGCCCTGAGGCGGTTATGCGCGACAGTGCGATTGCCGTGGCTCTTGCAGAGCGTTTGCAGGTCTGTGCTCCAAGTGAGTTGCTCATTCGTATTCCAAAATTCGAAAAGTCTCCTGTTGTTCTTCTCGGCTTAGAAAATGACTCCGCATTCAATCAATCTTATGCGAACGTCACGTTTGATTTGGCAGATGATGCTGTTGCAGAGATTGCTGTACTGCATGGAAACTGCGGATTTGCTCATCACCGTGTGACTTTCCGTATGGGCCGGCATGCCCGGTTGACACAATTCTGGGGCCAGG
>CAYWSV010000214.1:4449-5379 GCA_964460155.1 uncultured Oligoflexia bacterium
CGAGAGAAAAGTTAAGCTTGGTGCGCATGCTCAATTTGTTGATGCATCTGTTTTTGTTCCTTCGGGAGCCTTGCGTGTCATCAGCAATATCATTCCCGAAGCCGAGGGGGCTCAGGTTCATTGCGGAGCGGCTATCGTTGCAGCAGGCAACGCTGTTGTCGACTATGAGCCTCTGCAAGATCACGTTGCAGCCCGGGCTCAATCTCATCTTCGCGCGAAGATGATTGCTGGCCAGCGAGGAAAGGCAATATTTCAAGGGCTCATCAATGTTGAGCGCGAAGCGGGCGGAACTGTTGCGTCACAACTCAACAAAAACCTCGTTTTGAGTAAGCGCGCACGGGTTGATGCAATGCCACGGTTGCGCATTCTACCCGATGAGGTCTCCTGTAAGCATGGAAGTGCCACTGGTGAAATCGACGCGCGCCAAATGTATTATTTGCAGACGCGTGGATTCACCGAGCAGCAAGCCAAAGAGCAGATCGTTGGTGGTTTTATCCTAGATGGTCTTGCGCAATTGCCTGAAGAATCATTGCTGCAGACGTGGGCTGGAAGCGTTTTGTCTCGGGGTTTGGCTCGCGTTTTGGGATAATCCCAAAGCGCGGACTCTGACAAAATGCTGGGGTACTCTGCTGGGTGCCAAGGAAGACGTCTATGCTGACTTTTTTACCCGCGTTACCTGCGGCACACATCGAGAAACAGAAGCTTTCCAAATGCAACGTCGACGGAGTGTCGGTGTTGCTCGTACGCGATGATGCTGGAACAATTTTCGCATTCGAAAACAACTGCTCACATGCCGACAAGCCGCTTGAACGAGGCGTCTGGAATTCGTCTACACGTGAGTTGCTCTGTCCGTTCCATAAGGCTGTGTTTGATGTTGGGCAGGGGGGAGCGGTCAAGGTTGGACCTGCGGTTGTGGCTCTTGCCGTGTAT
>CAYWSV010000215.1:0-3914 GCA_964460155.1 uncultured Oligoflexia bacterium
CTGCTGAATCCTGCGCAATAAGAGATATCCCATAGTTTGGTCCATGAGCGTCTTCAAAGTTAAAGGACTGATTCGCTCTGAGTTTATCTCCTTCAATGTAAAATGCGGCATGGTCGCCGACACCTGGCTTAATTGAGAAGATAAGCGGACCTCCTTCGAGGTCACTTCCCCCGATTGTTGCGATCAGTTCTCCCGATGCTTTGTTTTCGTCGATGGTTGTTGATGATAGGCTGATATTCGTTGGAGGTTCGTTTATATTTTTGACCGTTATTTCGATGTTTTTTGAGGTAGACAGACCGAAAGAATCGGTTGACGTGACGGTTATGTTTAGGTGGTTAAGCGATTCATAATCGAAACTTTGGGAGCTACGAAGAGTGTTACCGAGCACATTGAAGTAAGAAGCATGCTCTCCTGAAAGTGTATATGTAAACGAATCTGTGATGTCGTCATCGGTTGTTTCAAAGGTTCCTATTTGCGTATTCGCAGACATGTTTTCGTTTATTTCACGACCCGCAAGGGAAATTGCTTTTGGTGTATCGGGTTGTGGAAAAATATTAATATCGAGAGTCAATATATCGGTGCAGCCGTTCGGGATTTGATTATCACATACCTTGTACGTCAACACATCTGTGCCAGATTCGTTCGCTCTGAGTGCATATTGTAAAGTTCCTTCTGCAGGCGAGTTATAATTGAGTCCAGAGTTTGTGATCGCGCCTTTGCTTGGTGGTGACACAACGATCCATCTGAGTGGATCACCGTTTTCGTCGCTGAGTTCACCCATCAAAATCGTTGTTGTTGAGTCTTCAAAGACTGTTGCATTGGTCGGAACGGGTTTGGTTATTTTGGGCCATGAGTTGGGAACAGACAAAGAGGCGCTTGGTATCGGTTGGGAGAAGAGTCCATAAACGTCTGAGGTTGGAACCTCGCACCAAAGCTCGTCCCCGCGTGGATAGGCAATATTCGCAAGGGTTTCTCTCGTCTCATTCTCAAGTCGAATTGTTTGGCTCGGGTTAGATGCAGGTTTGCGGTACCATGAGTAAATTAATGTTCTGTTTTCATTTGCTCCAACTCTGCAAGTCACCTGACTGTTTGGAAGAAAGCCACGTCCGGTTGATTCCAGATAAACGAAATCTTTGAGTGTAGGGCGATGGATGACTTTTGAGTGAGGCCGCGAGCAAATTGTTGTGTAGAAGCTATGACACAGTCTGAATGTGTACTGATCATAATCGCCGAAATCTTTGGACGGTGAATATTTTGGCGGATTCTGACTCAAATCCAATGAACCAGATTTAGGCAGGACGTCAGCGACATATTGCCAAGTGCCCAGTTCTCCCGAAAAGCTTCCTTCCTGCGGATCAAGCGATGGAATGACTTCTGGAATCTGTGAAACAGAGGTCGCTGACGCGACAACATCGGTTGAACTTTCTTTCACCGTTTCGATGACTCGATTTGCCCATTCGTCCACAACTTGTTCATATTTATCGGTTTCAATTTGTCCATTTTGCATTCCATTTTTAATTACAGTTGCCATCGAGAGAGCTTGAAGTGTTATGTTCAAAACTGTCTTTTCCAGTGTTTGCTGAGAAATTGGTTTGTCTTGTGCTATTTGATTGGTTATTTCCCGGGCGCGTGGAAGTATTTCTGCGAAAATTTCTGAGCTCAGTGGTTTAATCTTACTTTCTATTTGTAAAGCGATGTCCCGCTGGCTTTCTGTTATGACAGCAGCCTGTCCGAGACTGACTCCCGCACCGCGCGCGGCAAATAACAAAGTCTCAATGAGTCTCTCAAGCCGTTCGACGTTGTTTGTGTTTGTTTCCAAGCTGAATGCTGAAACGCCATTCAAGCGCTCGTATGAAGGCGATGTGTTGTTCAATTTGTTTAGCAGCTCGGGTCCGTAAAAGATCGCTATTTCACGTATATTTCTGAGTAACTGCCAATAGCGTGCAGCGCTACTTGAACGCACGGGGACGAGAGCCAGACTCAGTTTTAGTCCAATTAAAGCAACATTTGCTCTTTTCTCGATAGTTTCTTTGCGTTCGTAGACGTCGGCAAGTAGCTTGTTGATTTCAGAAAATTCATTCGGATTGAGTTGTTCATATGCAACTGCATAAACAGCTTTTGATTCAGGAATAACAGCAGCGAATTTTTCCAAAATCGAACTTGCGGAGTGAGCGTCTATGGGGCGCTTAAGCAAGACGGCCTGTTCCTGTTTTGGGATTTGGCTACATGCAAGAACAAAAAAGAATAGAGGAAACGCCAGAATTAGGCATTTCCGCGAAAGAAGCTCCAGCACTAAATGCAAAGCTCTCACCATCCGCCCCATTTTTTACGCGGTTTTTTTTGTTACTTTAAAAACCCCGTGAAAAAATTATCGAGTCAGCATTCCGATAGACTCCTTTGGTCACCCTCGTTAGGGGCGTAAAGTAGTGTCAGAACACAGACTTCCCTATGGGTGGTATCGGCCGAAAGAACCGAAAATTAACACGTTTCTCAAACTCGGAGCGCAGAGCAGTTTGTGGAGCAAATGTTTCAAAACTAAAGTCAATGATATCGGCGTTTTATCTGCGTCAGTTCTTTATTCATTTTTGCAAGTTGCTGTTTTCTCGGGAAGTGCTCAAGGCTCTGTAATTGTGAGAAAAAGTCAATTATCCTTTGGCGTCTATCCGAGTCCAAATCTTTATTCGAAGCACGAGTGTGAAAATATCAGCGAATATCTGAGCCGTTCAAGGGCAGTTTGGGAATCGAAAATTGCTCCTGCGGCAAGCAGTCATTCAACAATGAACCTCTCAGAGCTCTGCGAAAAACAACTCAACCGGCGGATTATATTTCCACACGATTCAAACAATCTGACAAAAGCGTCTATAAGCTCGAATTCACGCGAACAAGCGCTATTATTTGTGAATAACTCAGAGTTGCCTTTAGCTCGTCTGAATTTTGACTCTCGTCTACCTGAACAAGTTCTTACTTCGCAGCCTTCGCTCTTAGTTGAAGCTAGTCCGACAATTTTAACTGCTCAGCTTAGGCCTCTGCGAGCTTCGGAATTGTCGGACGCGTCCGTTGAGTCGTCCGACGGAGTCGAGCGTTCTCAGATTACTTTTGATGTCGAATTGGCGAGTGAGATTTTTAGCACAGAGGCATGTGCCAACTTTAAGAGGTTGTTTGCCGATGGCCAAGGCCCGTGGCAACTCAAACCGGGTGATTTTGGAAATTGTTACGCGAGCAGCGCAGATTCCATATCCAAACTCAACAGCCTTAATCATTGGAAAATTCAAATCGAAACCAAAGGCAAAAAACTTTCCGCGGCAATTTGTCGTCCCCTACCAAGACAGGTATCTGTAGCGCAAAAATGCTATTCCGAAATATCTGTTTTTTCGAATGCAAATTATTTTGAGGTCTTAAAAGATGCACGGTTCATTGTTCAATTAACTGCAGCGCTTTACGAACAATCACCAGTTGCATCCCATTCTGTTGCCGATCAAATTCCAGGTCGTTACGACGCTCGTCTGCCCGAACAACTCGCTTCTCCGCCGGAACTTCAGCCAATCCAGTTGATTTATATTAAAAAGGGTGAATTGTTCAAACGAGTCGAGATTGACCAAACGCAAATAAATTATCTTCAAGGAAAGAAGGTTTTTTGGACGAAAACGCGTTCGTCTTCTTCAAGAAGAAGTAAATTTATTTTTGAACTCGAGTATTTTTTGCGTTCTGTTTTTAAAAACTCACAGATTTCACAACCGAGTGTGGTTCAAACGAACGTTGATTCCGCTGACCCTTCCGTAAAGATTGAAAGTGCTCGCAAGGTGACGACTCCGATTTTGCCGCTGAAATCTGAAAATCTATCGAACGTCACGAAAGATGCTGCTTTGGCAAAGGAAAAATCGCAGAAGGCAGACGCTGATGCTCGGGCCTCGGCC
>CAYWSV010000215.1:3924-5352 GCA_964460155.1 uncultured Oligoflexia bacterium
CTGCACTCCGCGATGCGGAAGCAAAAAAGCTCGCCGCTAAGGCAGCACTCGAACGGGAAGAGGTTGCAAAGAAAAGAGCTGATGAGGAGTTGGCGAAGAGAGACGTATTGGCCAAGGAGGCTGCCGCACGCGAATTGGAAAAGAAATCTGCTGCCGCGAGGGAAGCCGTTTTAAATGCAAAGAAGGCAAGAGAAGTTGCTGACAAGGCCGAAGCGCAGGCGCGCGCGGCTCTCGAGGCGGCTCGTCTGCCAGCCTCTTCGATTGAGAATCAATCACTGGTAAAGAAAGACGGATTTAGTTCAAAGTCAGCGCCGAACTCAGATTTGAATTCTAATTCGTCTGCTTTTCAGGGCTTTAGTCGAAGCCTGCAACATTTCGTGATTATGGTTGGCGGAATTCCAATGCAGCAGACGTATCGAGATAGGTTGCCGGCCGTGTTTTCGATTGGTCTCGAGAATCAGCTTTGGTCGCTTTCGACTTTCAAGGTTGGAGTTTGGGGACATTTCGAGAGAATTTTTTTTAATCAGAACTTCAATCCAGATGTTATTTCGGATACCGTTCAAGATTCTTCTGTTGTGCCAAGTTTGATTGCGCGCGGTGAACGGACAGAATCTCAAGTTGGAATTTTGTTCGCGCATCGGGTTGCATTTGGTCAGTCTCTTTTTCGGCCCTCGTTAAGACTTGCGTCGAACCATTTTTCCTCAGTCCTGAGCTATGATCGAACTCAGCTGATTCAGGAGCCACGTAAAATTGATGGAATTTCAACAGTGGCCGGAGTTTCGCTCACTTTCGAGCCGAATCTGCAGACGAACGGAGCGATCATTGAATCGACCTTCGATTTTCTTTTTGGGCGCATGATTGATGGAAGGCGTGTAGGCCAGAGTGTTGGATGGCGGATTTTTGAAGATCAAGATACATTTAATGTCGACGTTTTTGGAGATTTTCAACATTTATCTGTTTTTAGTAAGCGTGAATTAGACGATACAGGGCTTGCGTTTCGAACCAATAGGGTCGCACTGGGCCTTAAGTTCCATCTCTTTTAGATTGGATTTTTATTGCCTGACGTAATCCCCGAGCCGCTTGTCGATTTTCTCGAGCGCGCCAAGGGAATAAGCCTTTGGAAGCTCTCCGGCAAGTGGAAGGACGTACTCATAAAAAGCGTTGGTTACTCCATTGCCGGCCGCGTTGATCATGTGTACCGGAACGCGTTTTGTTTTCTGCGCTACAAGTGCCAAGTCGGCGAGTGCGGGCATACTGGAGTAGGGCGCGTCGGAAATGCGTTTGATGATGACTGTTTTATCTGTTTCGCCATTCATCATAAATTGAACGGCAGCCACTCCCACTTCAAACGCTTCGCGCTGGTCAACATCTGAGACCATTCCGGGCAGAGAGCGTTGCAAATATCCCCATGTATCTGAACGCACGCGC
>CAYWSV010000216.1:0-5293 GCA_964460155.1 uncultured Oligoflexia bacterium
GCTAAGTCATCGAGTGTCACGTTGGGCAGAGCCAACGCGGCCTGACCACGGTTGCCAGCACGCGCCCATGCGTTTTCGCTTTGAGACATGCGCGCTTGTCCTGCAGCAAGTGCCTCACGAAAGGGCAGATGTGGCACGGTGCATTCAGGAACCTGCTTCTTCAACTTGAGAAGTGTCTTAATAAGAGCCTTCAGAGGCAAAGGGAAGAAATCCGCGACGCTGACGGTGATGACGTGCTTAACTCCGGTTTTGGGAAGGACGCGGGGGAGTTTGTCTGCAAACATGTCAATGATAATCAGCACCGTGGCGCCGCTGTCATTGAAGGCATGTTCCATTTCGCGGTCGGTGTAGAGTGGGTTCACATTGACTACCACACAGCCGGCCTTCAAGATTCCGAAAAGCGCAATAGGGTAGGCAATGCAGTTGGGCATTTGGATGGCTACGCGGTCGCCCTTTTGCAATTGCAATTCTTTGAGTAAGAATGCCGCAAATTGATTCGAGTAGAGGTCAGCTTCAGCGAAGGTGATTTTCCCTTCCATGCCATTGGCAAGGCAGGTGATGTACGCATCGCGGTTCGCAAACCGCTGCGCCGAGCTCGAGATCATTGAGCCGATGTTTTCGTAGGGGATATTGGGAATCTCGGGGCGGACGCCTTTGGCGTAAAAAGGAGTCCACGGTTTGCTTTGATAGATATTGGATGCATCAGCGTTAGAGTTCGACATACGGAAAGACTCCTTCCATGGGGACTTCTGTTTCCTGCTCCAACAGGCTATCAGAGCCTCAGCGTCCCGCAAGATGAGGGTGTGTCATGAGTGTGATTCACAAGCTGCCAGAACATGTCATTAACCAAATCAAAGCTGGTGAGGTCGTGGAGCGACCTGTGAGCGTAGTGAAGGAGTTGCTTGAAAATTCGCTCGATGCTCACGCAACTGAAATTGAAATTGAACTGATCGACGGTGGGCGTCAGCTCATTCGAATCACCGATAACGGCTGCGGGATGAGTCCTTCCGATGCTCTTATGGCTCTGGAACGACACGCAACGAGCAAACTTGTTCGTGCAGATGATTTGCTCTCGTTGTCGACGTTTGGCTTTCGGGGTGAAGCTCTGCCGAGTGTGGCTGCAGTTTCCGATTTTACGCTCAGAACGCGTCGGCCCGAAGATTCAACAGGCACAGAAATTCAAGTGCGGCAGGGTGAACGGAGCGAGCCGCGGCCTTGCGGAATGCCCACGGGAACCGACATTACTGTGCGCGATCTATTTGAGTCGATTCCTGCGCGCCGCAAGTTTCTGCGTTCCACGGCTACTGAATTTGGCCACATCCACGAACTGCTTCAGGCGATGGCATTGGCTTATTTCAAAGTTGGTTTGCGCCTGAGTCACAACGGTCGTGAAGTGTTTCGTGTGTTGCCCGCCGAGACGCTGGCAGAGCGATTTCAGGCCGTGATGGGTAGCGAAGCCACGGAATACGTTCCCGTGAGTTATGAAAAGGGCGCCTTTCGGCTCGAAGGATACGTCCAAAAGCCCGATTCGGCTCGACCTGTTCCGCGTTACTTTATGACCTTTGTGAATGGTCGTTTGGTCAAAGATCGTATTGTTCGTAACGGTGTTTTGTCGGGCTACACGGGCTTGGTCATGAAGGGACTTGTTCCCGCATGTGTCTTGTTTGTTACGGTCGATCCCCAAATTTTGGATGTGAACGCGCACCCCAACAAAACAGAAATCCGCTTTACTGACCCTGCTTTGGTGCAGGATCTTGTCACCATCGCCCTGCAGGCAGATTTGCGCAGAACGACGCAAAGCGAAATGCTGAGTACCCTCCCCACGGCCGAAACTATCGTGCGTATCCCTTCTGATTTGCGGCGTGGCGAGTGGTCAACTGCAGAGTTCCGGCAAGAGTCGGCTTTTGCGCGCCGCACGGAGCCATCCGGAGGACATCAACATGTTCAATCGATGGTTCCTCGGGATATTCCTCCGCGTGTCACGGCGCCATCGAATTTTCGTCAATCGACATCTTTATTTTCGCAGACGCCAGAGCAAACTGGGGAACAATCTGTTCAGGCGAAATCTTCACTCACGGCTCAAAGTACAACGTTCGTTGAAAGTCGACCCGCACAGATTTCAGGTGTGAGGGAAACCCTTTCGGCGTCGAATGATCCACTGATGAACGCATCATTTTTGGGTCAATTTAAAAATTGCTATCTCTTATTTCAGGCCGAAGACGATTTGTTGGTTGTCGATCAGCACGCTTTTCACGAACGGATTCTGTTTGAAGAGCTCGCCGTTCAGATTGAAGGTGAGCATGGCCTCGCCCGACAATCTCTGCTTGCTCCGCTGATGATTCCTGTGCCTCCCTCTGCAGCTGAAGTTCTGAGAGAGGAAGAGGACGCGTTGCGCCGACTGGGTTTTGAAATCGAAGTTCTTCACTCGGGCAGAAGCGTTGCTCTTCATGCATTGCCCACGCAGGTCGATATTGGACAGGCGTCTGAGTTGTTTGATGACGTTGTGGCCCGCATACTTGCAGTGCGAGGGTTTCAGGCCGCCGACGCGCATCCACTGATACGTAAAGCTCATCGTCTCAGTCAGGAATGGCTCGATGCTGGAGTGCGTCCGGCCAACCTGACTCGACGTGAGATTTTTCATCTCCATTTAGCCACGGTTGCGTGTCATAGTGCAGTACGCAGTGGTGACCCTCTTAATCCTGAGCTCGTGAGACGTTTGTTACAGCGCGGTCAGGGAGTCGATTTCTTCGCTCATTGTCCGCATGGACGACCTGTTTGGCGACGCTGGACGGCAAACGATGTTGCGCAATGGTTTTCGCGCGTTTGATAATGAATAAAGAACGGAGAACGCGTGGACCGAAAATTCGCACAGGCTGTTTTTGTCATTGGACCGACTGCATCAGGAAAGACGGCCTTCGCTCATCAATTATTTGAACAACTCGGGCAACATTTCAATCGGCCATGCGGATTGGTTAACCTCGATGCGTATCAATTTTATCGCGGCGTGGACATTGGAAGAGCCAAGCCCACGAACGACGACGTAAAAAAATACGACTACCGCGGAATCGATATTTTGGACCCGCAGGAGTCGATAGATGCCGCTCGCTATGCAGAGTTTGTTTGGACGGCGTGTCGCGAATTTGCAGCCGCAGGCCGATTGCCTATCTGTGTCGGCGGAAGTGGTTTGTATTTGAGATCCATTCTGCATGGGTTGGATGTTTTGCCACCACGCAACGACCAACTCCGAGACATGTTTCGTGCCTCTGCAGATGCTTGGGGGTGGCCCGTCTTGCATGGCTGGTTGAACGCGCTTGCACCCGAGCGCGCCGCACAGCTTCATCCAAACGATAAGACGCGCATCGAACGCGCTCTTGAAATTGTCTTTCAGTTGCCCGAGGGTACCTCTCCGCAAGATGTTTTTAAGTCGCCAAAGTCGTTGTCGGAACAGGAACTTTTGGGTGATTGTTACGTTATTCATGTCGATTGCGCTGACGATGTTCTCAAAAAGCGCATCGTAGGTCGCATAGAGCAGATGTTTGCTGCGGGTTGGCTGGATGAAGTGCAGACGCTTAAAAAACGTTGGGGCGCCGAATTTCCCCAGACTCAGTCAGGAAAGGCAATTGGTTATAGTGAAATTTTTCATGCGCTTGAGCTCGCTCAGTGCCAGAATCGATCGTTGACCTCGATTGAAATCGTTGAGCTGAAAAGCCGGATCGCGACTTTAACGTGGCAATACGTTCGCCGTCAGCGCACATGGAATGCCAAGGAGGTACGCCATTGGAGCTTCGACTCATCGGACGGGATTGCAGAAATACAATTTGATGCCTCATTTTTGAGCTTTTTAAAGAGGCATCGTCTTTAATCATTTCGGGTATTTATAACTTTTATGTGAAAATTGGGTAACGAAGTCTGGCCGGCAGACCAAAACTGATCTAGTGTTGCAGACACAATTGCGCTTTTGGAACTAACAATAGGAAATTGTTGGGAAATCTAGCAAGAGGTGAACCTTGACGAGCTTCGGTTGGACATTCAGAGCTTTGTCTTCTTCTGCGGCCTGCCTATGGCTGCTTTCAGGATGTGGTTCCTCGTCGTCTGTTTATTCGAAGGCCTCGGAAAGTCGTGTCACTGAACGTTCGAGCTTCGCTCGTGTTCGCGCAATTCCCGACGTCACAACCTATGTTCATTTGTTCGAATGGCGGTGGAAAGACATCGCTCTAGAGTGTGAGAAGGTGCTTGGTCCTTCGGGTATCGACGCCGTTCAGATTTCTCCTCCGCAAGAACACCGCCTGATGGCCGGAAGTCCATGGTTTCAAAGGTATCAACCCGTCAGCTACAGGCTTGAGAGCCGCAGTGGTAATCGTGCCGAATTCGAAGACATGGTCCGTCGATGCAACAACTCTGGTGTTGCCGTGATCTCTGATGCCGTCATTAATCACATGGCTCAAACGTTGCCCTACAACCAATCCGAGGCCGGTTCGGCAGGTTCTCAGTATCAGCGTTACACATATCCCGGACTCTTTTCCTACGCAGATTTTCACCACTGCGGACGCTACTCAGATAACGTTATTCGCAACTATCAAGATCGCTGGGAAGTTCAGAACTGCGAATTGCTGGGCTTGGCCGATCTCAACACGGGTTCTGAGTCCGTTCGAAATACGATCGCAAACTTTCTGAACGATCAAATCAATATTGGAGTCAAAGGCTTTCGTATCGACGCAGCCAAGCACATGGCCTCGTCGGATGTGGGTGCTATTGTCGGCAAACTCAATAAACCGACTTTCATCTTTCAAGAAGTCATCGATCAGGGTGGAGAGCCAATTACCTCACGCGAATATATTGAGAATGGTTCGGTAACCGAGTTCCGTGTGGGGCTTGCGCTTGGCTACTATTTCCGTCGTGGGAATCTTGCGCCGCTCGAGAAGATGGGCGAGCAATGGGGATTTTTACCACCCGAGAAAGCCGTTGTTTTTACGGATAATCACGACAATCAGCGTGGTCATGGTGGCGGTGGTGCGGTTATCACTTACCGCGACGGTCAGTTGCACACACTCGCAAACATGTTCCTGATGGCTTTCAACTACGGCACAGTGGCGCTGATGAGCAGCTACGACTTCGTCTATGATTCTGAAGGGCCTCCCTCAACGTCATCTGGCGAAACTCTTCCTGTTTACATGGACGACGGTTCTTCGCGGTGTGGCAAAATGGGTTGGATGTGCGAGCAGCGTGACGCCGGTGTCCGCGCGATGGTCAAATTCAAAAAAGATGTCGGTGCTGCAGGCGTATCGGACTGGTG
>CAYWSV010000217.1:0-5217 GCA_964460155.1 uncultured Oligoflexia bacterium
GAGTTGGACGCGAGTCGATTCGCCCCATGCAGACCCGTGCAGGCTACTTCACCCAATGCCCAAAGTGACTTAATTCCCGTGCGGCCACGCGCATCGGTAACGACTCCGCCGCAGCTGTAATGTGCGGCCGGAACCACTGGGATAGGTTCTTTAGTGATGTCGATGCCAAGTTCGAGACACGTTGAATAGATATTCGGAAAGTGCTGAACGATGAATTCTGATGGTTTGTGCGAGATATCCAGAAGCACATAGGGCTCGCCGGTTTTCTTGAGTTCAGCGTCAATTGCACGAGCAACGATGTCGCGGGGAGCCAATTCTTTGCGTGGGTCAACGTGCTCCATAAACCGTTCACCCTTGCGCGTCAGGAGTATTCCGCCTTCGCCACGAATGGCTTCGGTAATAAGAAAGTTTTTTTCCTTGGCGCTGTAAAGGCACGTGGGGTGAAATTGCATGAATTCCAGATTCGCTACACGCGCTCCTGCCCGCCAGGCCATGGCAACACCGTCGCCTGATGCAATGTCCGGATTGGATGTATAGAGGTAAAGCTTTCCGTGGCCACCTGTGGCAAGGAACGTACACTTTGAAAGAAACGATCGTACTTCACGTTGCCGCTCGTCCAAGACGTAGGCCCCGAGCGCACGATTGCGTGAAAAATCGGGGCATGCTTTGTCGGTTACGATAAGATCAATGCAGGTATGAAACTCGAAAATAGAAATGTTTGGATGGCTCTGAATTTTGTGAATCAGAGCCTTCTGCACAGCCATGCCGGTCATGTCGTCGGCGTGAATTATGCGACGAGCGCTGTGTCCGCCCTCGCGCGTCAAGTGGTACTCAAAATCCGGGCTTTTTGAATCAGAGGGTGTGAAGTGAACACCCATTGCGATGAGTTCTCGAATGGACTGCGGACCAGCTCCAACGACCTTGCGCACGACCTCCTCGTGACACAGTCCTGCACCCGCAACAAGGGTGTCTTGTGTGTGTGATTCGTAGCTGTCGTGTTCGAGAAAAACGCTGGCAATGCCGCCTTGCGCATAGCGCGTGTTGGTCTCCCCGAGAGTTTCCTTACACACAAGTGCAACGCTCCCGAGTTCAGCAAGCTTCAGCGCAAGTGATGCGCCCGCGATTCCGCTTCCGATGACAAGAAAGTCAAACGAAAGGTCATCTCCGACCGACAGAAATTTTTCACCCTGCATCCGTCACCCCGAAATCGCTCAATGGTCTTGCCCCTTTGGATTCCGAGCAGATATACTCCCCCGAATCCACCGCATATTCCCAGCGAGGTTGAGTCCTATGCCACAGTTTTCGATGAAACGCATGCTTTCCGGAGTTGTTGTCCTTGGTGCGGGAGTTCTGGCATCGTGCCAGACGACTCAAGGCAATTATGCTGACCCCAACAAAATCGAGATCGTAGACGACCGCTGGAATGAATCTGATGCGCGCTTGACCGCTGAACAGATGATTGGCTCAGCTCTTGCCAAGCCGTGGCTTAAAGAATTTACCCGAGAAACTCAGGGTAAACGTCCATTTGTTCTTGTTGACGATATTGAAAATCGAACCTCGGAACAAATCGACACAAAGGCGCTTTTTGAGGCTGTTCGTAACGAACTGCTCAACAGCGGGAAGGTCCGCTTTCTTGATGGTGCGCAACGTCAAAAAATTCTTGAAGAGTACAAGTATCAGCAGTCTGGGGTTGTCAGACAGGGTGCAGCCAAAGGGCCGGGTAAACAGCAGTCTGCCGACTTTTTCATGGTTGGTGCGATTTCTAGTCAGGTGGCCGAGGCTGATGGGTATAAGACGGTGACCTATCAGGTCGAAATGCGGCTCACCAACATCGAGACATCGGAAATTGCGTGGACCGAGATCAAGAAAATCAAGAAGCAATTTCGCCGAAGCCGCTTTGGTCTTTGATCCGGCTGGACAGCCCGTTTGGCGGGCAGTATGAACCGTTGAGCACGGAGGGTCGGGCCGCTCCCCCCTCTTTTCAATGAGGAAATTTGAAATGGATAAAAATACGCTTGTTGCCAAAGTCAAAGAAGGCATGGAAAAATCAATCAAGTCTCTTCAGGATGACCTGACCAAGATCCGCACAGGCCGCGCGTCTACGAGTCTTTTGGACGATGTGCGCGTTGAGTCCTACGGGGCTCGTGTGCCCTTGAAGCAAGTGGCATCGATGGCAACGCCCGAAGCTCGTTTGATTACGGTCAATCCCCACGACAAATCACAGCTGACTGCAATCGAAAAAGCGATTCTGACTTCGGGTTTGGGGTACACGCCTCAAAACGACGGCAAGATCATCCGCGTTCCGATTCCAGCGCTTTCAGAAGAGCGTCGTAAAGAGATTGCAAAGCAGGTGAAGAAGATTGGTGAAGACGCCAAGATTGCAGTGCGTCATCATCGTCAGGAAGGCAACACGAAATCAAAAGCCGCCACAAAGGAGCATGGTTGGTCTGAAGATGAAGTGAAGCGCAGCAACGATGAAATCCAAAAGCTGACTGATTCTTACACAAAGAAGATTGACGAGTTGTGTACAGCGAAGGAAAAAGAAATTCTTTCGATGTAATTTGAAGGCTGATGCGGAGTTAGTCCGGAATCAGTTCAATGGGTGTGAGTTGTTCGGATAAGATATTATCCAGAGCCTCTCGCACCTTTTCTTTTTGTTCACTTTTTAAATCATCAAATTGAATTGCGTCCCAGACTGTTGTCACTCGTGTCTGTCCGTGAATTTCAAACTCACGCGCAAGTCCGAGTTTGTGCAGCCTGCCAATTGATTTGTCCGTCACAGTCAATGAGGTAAGTGACTCAATATGGCTGCAATGATCCGAATTGATTTTCCAACACCAGCCAGAGAACAGAACGACAAATTTTCCGTCATCCCAATTGTATTTGTCGAACAAAGAGACGCTTTGCGCAAATCTGAGTTTAATGAGGTTTCCCTCGTTCTGAATGTCGATTGGTGTTGCTGAATAAATGGATGTGAACGTGCCTAATGAAAAGTACAAATCAGTCTGCGGCTCAGAAGTAGATATCCCATAGTGTTTTCCGATGGGTCGGTATTCGGTCCATGCGCCATTTTTTGACTGACTTTTGGATGGAAAATTTTTCTTCTTGATTGAAGAAACGATTTTCAAGAGATCTGTGGCATTTGAGACTTTATTTTGTTTGACCATTTCAGCCAGCGAGTTTTTGATTCGCGAGCGCGCAAGATAAAATGATATTTCCGAATTGCTCATGCCGGCGATCATTTCTGCTTCTGAGCGAGCAAGGGTTAATCCCCTCATTTTTAGTCTGCGTTGAAGATCGGTGGCAAAAAAATCGATTTCAAACTGTGAGTCTCTGCGTGAATCTTTTCTGCTCGATTCGTTAAGAATGAATGTTGTTTCATCTGCGCCGTATCTAATACTTTGACCGCTGTTCCCGAGATAGTGCTTCATATGCTTTGATGAACGCGAAAATCCGACGACTCGCGCAGCATCTGCAATGCGGCTCCACAGGGCGTGATAGAGCGAGTCTTGCGGTTGGCGATGATTTCTTGCGGCACCATGTGTGCCCGAACCCTCTGCTCTCACGCGGTCGAGAGCGTCTTTAAAGCTTAATGCGCTCATGTGCTCTGGGTTGAACATTCGTCGAATCTGATTGAGAAACGACTTTGGATTTTTCTCTTCGGCGCTGTTTATCTGAGCGGCCATAAAATTCAGAGTTTTGAGTGCGGATTCTCTTTCGGCAACAATGACGCGTGCCAAGATGTTTTCTGGGGGGTGTGTTACCGGCGCCATTGAGTTCGCCAGAGATTGTAATTCTGTATCCTGCCAGTCTGTGTCACTGTTTTTCTTGCACGAAGACTGCAACAGTAATGGAGTTATCAGGCATAAAGGAACAAGTCCTGCCTTGCCTTTGAATTTCATGCGAAATCTCCCGCATTAGCGGAGGAATCGGACGTTGAGGCCTCTGACTTGAACTAAAAAACAAAAAAACCCCGTAGGCATGAATGCTTACAGGGTGAATGCGTTTGGACTGGAAATGGGTTCAGAACTGATATCCGAACGCTAAAGATGGAGTGAGGGAATAACGAGTTAAGAGCGATTCATTCACGAGAATCGCTTTGCCTGATGGCAAACCACGGCTGAGAAATGAAATTCCAGCCGAATAGAATGCGCCTGTTGCGGTCTCGAGTCTCAAACCGAGATTCACTTTGTAGAGAATGTGTTTTGCATCTTCATTCTTGGTTGTTTTGAGACCCAGACCATCAAGACCGAGTGTAATATCGGTGACTGCAGAAACAGAAGGCGTCGATGTTTTTCCAATAAATGAAACGCCTGCTCCTGCAAATTGGAAGTGCTGTTCTTCGGGCTGACTGGCATCGTTGAGACGTGTATTTTCGGTGCCTCCGACAGACAGCGTTGGTCCCCAGCGAAAGACAACTTTTTCATCGGCAGGAAGAATCCACCGCAGCACACCGTTCAGCTGGGTTCCTTTATCTTGGCTCAGGTTTGCTTCAGCTTCGAAATCATGGCCGGCAAATGCTGGGAGGGTGAGGAAAGTCGAGATGATTGCAATTGAAGTTTTTGCGAAATTCACGGTGCTCAGTCCTTATTTATATCATCGCTGCTCGTTCATTCGAGCGGGGCGTTCATGTTGACTCAGCAAATCGCGTGCCATGACTTCGTTTGTGTTGAAATGCCCGTCATCGTTGATTTGTGCATTCAAAAAACGGTGCATTTGGAGAGTCGTGGCTGAAAAGCAGACAAGATGGATAATATTCGGCCATTCTGAAATAAAAAAACCTCCCGAGGCTCAGTGCCACGGGAGGTTTTTCTGCGTTCAGCAGAGATGAGTCTCGCAACTCAGTTCTTGCTGCTTGCTGCGATTTGTTCAGCAACTTCAGCTGCGAAATCGCCAGATTTCTTTTCAACGCCTTGGCCAAGTTCAAGACGGACAAAGTTTGCGACCTTGAGTCCTGCAACGCCGGCTTGCTTGCCTGCGTCAGCGACGTAGGCTGCAATAGTCTTGCTGTCGTCTTTCACGAAGAGCTGTTCGGTAAGGCAGTTTTCTTTGTGCCATGTTTCCATACGGCTTGACACGATCTTTGGAAGAGCAGCTTCAGGCTTTCCTTGGTTCTTGTATTGTGTCCAGAAAACTTCGCTTTCAGACTTCACAACGTCTGCAGGAACCGCTTCACGGTTCGTGTAGAGAGGCTTCATTGCGGCAACCTGAAGTGCA
>CAYWSV010000218.1:0-4981 GCA_964460155.1 uncultured Oligoflexia bacterium
TGAAAAGATTGCTGTCGAAAACGCAGCGACACTTGCCTCGCTTGATAAGGCGAAAAAAGAGTTGGATGAGAAAATTGCCAACAACACAGCCGAAATTGAGGCGACGAAATCATCGCTGATCTCGAAAACAGCTGCGCTGCAGGCAGCGATGGATAACAACGTTTCGGAATTGAAAAAAGCGCTTGAGCTACAAAAGACTGAGTTGCAGGCTGAAGTTGCAGCAACGAATGCTGCATTAAGCGTAACGAACACACGCCTCACTTCGGTAAACACTGCATTAACAAATTCAATTAACAAAACCAAAGCGGATCTTGTTGCTCAAATTAAGTCAACTCGGAATTCTCTCCAAACACAAATAAACTCAAATAAAGCGGCCTTGGCAGATGCGATAGCAGCGCAAGCTGCTGAAAATGAAAAACTGAAAAGTGCAATCGCTTTAAATGCGGAAGCTGATATTGCCGCAGCAAAGCTCGCACGTGAACAATTGGATGCTGAAATTGCAAGAACACGCGCGGCTATTGAAGAAACCAATGTGGCCTTGAAAAGCACAGAAGACACCTTGAAGAAATCCGTCAGCCAAACAAAAGATGAATTGGTGTCTAGCCTCAAAGCTCAAAAAGATGAGTTTGAAGCGAGTCAGGCGAAATTGTCTCTTGAGTTAGCTGCAACAAATACGAACCTCGACAAAGCTAAGACAGATTTGCAGAACGCAATGGAAAACAAGATTGCCGACGTAAAGACGTCACTCGAAAACCAGAAGAAAGATCTCAACGACAAGATTACAGCGAACACAAATGCAATTGCATCAAATAAAGCTGCATTCGAAACACAGGCTGCGAATCTGCAGAAGGCAATTGATGATAACGAGAAGAAAATTATTTCAACAGCTGCTGCTTTAACAGACTTCAAAGAGCAAGTTGCAAAAGAGAAGGCAGCGCTTGAAAAAGCAATTTCTGATAGCAAGAATTCCTTGGCTGCAGAGATGAAGGCTCTGATTAAAAAGACAGATGATGAAAATCGACTGGCTTGGCAGAAGTCACTTGATGAGGCTGCCGCAGTTGCAAAAGCTGATTCGAATAAAAATGTAGCTGCTATTGAAGCCCTGAAGGCGAAGTCGCTTGAAATTGTCGATCAAATCGCGGCGACCAACGCTAATTTGTCTATGACGAATTCAGAAATTAGCCGTGTAAAAAATCAGATGCTCGCCAAAATTGAAGAAGCTTCAAATAAATCTGCGGCGGACCTGAAGTCCGTTGCAGATGGTCTTGTGACCAAAATGGCTGATGCTGACGCAAAGGTACGCTCGGATCTTGAGTCTAAAATCAATTCTGCCGCGAGTCAGTCTGCAGATGCCCTGAAGACTGCAACTCAAGAAATCACGATGAAGATGAAGACGGAGTCGGTGAATGTGCAGCTCAAGATGGCCGCGCTGACCGAACAGATCGTCAAAGTCGACAAAGAGGGCAAGGCCCGCGCGGATGCAATCGAAAAGAAGATGAGCGAAGACATTGATAACGTGCGTGGCGAGTTCACGGCCAAGGTCGCCGCTCTGGATTCCGCGGTGAACGAAACGCGCGATGTGTTGAGCAAGAAGATTAATGAGGGACTTGCGAATCTTGGTGCCGTCATGGACGCCAAGTTGGTCTCTCTTGAAGGCAAGATGTCGGATGCTCTCAAAGCCGAAGTTACAAGACTCACAGGCGACATTAAAGGACTTGAAAAGACTCTGATCGAAACTGACCAAAAACTAACGTCGCAGATATCGGGTGCTGTAAACACATTACGCTCAGAAACAGATAAGAAGTACAGCGATCTGAACAAGAGTCTGAGCGAAAAGATAGATTCAACAAATACGACACTCAAAGCACAAATCGACAACCTTGTAGAGACCCAGAGAAAGGCCGAACTCGACGCAGCCAAGCAGATTGCTGCGATTATGGAAAAGATGGGCAAGCAGGACCTTGAAATTGCTGCCTACGATGCCAAGTTAGCCAAGGCAAGCGCCGAGCAGAAAGTGGCGCTTGAACTCGAGAAGCAGGCTCGTGCAGTTGAGCTTGCTCAATTGCAGACGGATTTATCCACGCTCAACAAGGCACAAGAGTCAGCCCGTACGAAGCTCGAAAATGAACTCAAGACTGCACTCTCGGGCCAAGCAGCTGCAAGTGCCGCAGAGATTGCGAATCTCAAGGGAGCCTTGAAAGCGCTAGATGATTCAACCTTTGCTACTGTCGGCCAACTCAAAACAGCACTCGCTGAGGAACGCAAGACAACTGAGGCTCAGATTCTTGCTTCTGCACAAGCAATCGAGAAGAAGTTGGCAGACGCAGCTATCGAAACTCAAAAGGTTGCTGCACGCGTTGAGGCAGTGGCACAGGCGCAAGAAGAGTTCAAAGCTTACGTTGCCAAAAACTATGCAACCAAAGGCGAATTGCTGGCACTACAAGCCCGTGTTGAAGGTCTTGAAGACGTCACCAAGATAATGAATGCAGATATGGTGCGAGCAAACGCAGAAATGAAAGCGCTGATTTCGAAAGAAGTCGACGCTGCTAAAACGGCATTGTCGAGCCGCATTCAAAGCGTCGAAGCTAACGTTGCTGATGTTCGCGATAAACTTGGTGGTGCAATTGATGACTACCAAAAGCAAATTGCCGGTATCAAAGCAAATATGAGCAAGGAGATTGAAGCTGTTCGCACTGACATGAAAACGCAGGATACAGCTTTGTTTGCTGCGATTGCCGACAATAAGGCAAAGCAAGATGCGGTCAATGCAGACCTCATGCTGAATGTGAAAAAGCAGGCGGCAAACTTCGAGACTATGAGCCAAAATGTCAAGAAAGAACTCAGCGACAAGCTTATAGCCCTCGAAGGTCAGGTCGACAAAACCAATGCTGCACTGAAAACAGAACAAGAGGCAGTGCAGAAGAAATTTGCTGAGGTTGTTGCGGCAGAGCAACAACTTAAAGATCAAATGACCAAAGAACTGACAAGCCTCAAGGATCAAATCAAGAACGTTGAAAAGATCGCAAACCAGTCGCTTGCGATGGCTCAGCAAAATGCTGAAGAAATCAAGCTGGTCAAAGCTGATGTTGAACAGCAGAAGAAATTTGTGGCTGAGAAATTCAAGCTCACGGATGCGCAGCTGAATACTCTCAACAATGACCTCAAAGCTGTGAAGGAAGATTTCAATAAACGTTTGGGTGAAGTAGCTGCCAATGCCGAAAAATTGGTGAAGAATCTGGGCGACGAAGTCAAGGAAAACTTCAAGAAAGTGGCCACAGACATTGCGCAAATGAAGGCGCAGGACAAAGCCATGGAAAGTGCTCTTTCGGGCCACCTCGTCGAAGTTGTTGACTTAAAACTCGACGAATCGACAATGACGGCGTTTTCGGATGGTGTTTCGTCAGACTTTGGTAAAGTGACGAAAGTCATGGTGAACGGCAAGGCATCGAAGGGGCCCTTGGTCACAACACTCGAGTTGTTTGCAGAAGTGCGCAAGTCCTTCTTGCAGGCTCTGCAACCCAAAATGCCGACACGCTCTGGCGAAACCATTACGCGCAATGAGGCTTTCGATAAAGCCTTTGAGCCTATTATGGTGGCCTGCGGAGGCCGCGCAGATGCGGACTTCACAAACGCATTTGGACGCGATTCATTCGACTTCCTTGCGGACGAATACATTGCGAGTTTGATTACTGCAGATCGCGGTTCGAACATGGACGGACTGTACTTCAAGCAGCCCAAGCTGACCGATGGTTCAAGCTTGCACCATTACATCATGCTCGAAAGTTTGCGTAAGCTTGAGGGCGGAGCAGATGATCCTCAATGTATGAGCCGCATCAAAGCGTGGGCTGCTGATGTCCTCAATGGCACATCGGCGATGTCGAAGGATGTACGCGCACGCTTATCGGCAAACGACAATCTGAAGCGTATGGTGACCGACTTTAGTAAGTCAGTGACCGACCTCAAACCTTCTGTGGATGCGGTTGAATTCCGCTTTGCGAAGCAAATTCACAATAGATACACGACAATCAGCTCAGCTATGGCGAACATTTCAAACCCGACCGAAAAACTCGGCAAGGTCACCCCAGCAGATGCAGCAAACACTCTCTTGGGTAAGCTCGCTTTCACGATGACTGAAGGCGTGGATGCGACCTTTGAAGCCATGCAGCGTCAAGAGGAATTCGACAACATCGTCGCTGTTCAAAAACGCTTCGCGCAAAACGAAGCTGAAGATAAGAAGCAGAATGATCGTTTGAACGCTCTGGATAAAGATGTTGCAGATATGAAGAAGCAGTTGGCTTCCTTCAGCCAAACAGCGAATGACGTGAAGGCTCTTCAGAACCAAACGGCGCGTATTGAAAATGCATTGGGCAAAGCGCTAGACGTCATGTTGAGTCTGGCCATTCGCTCGGGACACGGTGATTTGGTTGCCGCAACTAAGTCAGCCGGTGCTGCAATGGGATATTCTCCAAAAGAGATTGTGCCCATTCGGCCTCACATTACCGAGATTCAGCACTTCTTTGCTTCGCCTGCTTTGGCGAACGGAAGCGATACCTGCACGGGCAATAGTATTCGTCGCGGTGCTGGTGTGAAATTCTGGTCTGCACAGGGAACAATGCAATGCTGGGTGAACTTCCGTGGCATTTCGAGCCGCCAGTGGCAAAGTGCTGCAGGAACGATTTGGTTCCGCGTCTTTGGAGCGGCAAGTCGCATGAACGTTCGTTCGAACTTGTGTGACCGCGGTGCAAACTCGCCATGTAATTCGGACTTTAACTTCGACTTCAACCGCACGACTGCGGTGTCGGTTTCGGCTTCTGGTGTAAGCGCGAAGCTTACGGGCCAACCCAACGAAGGTGTATTCGACTTCATGATGCCGGGAGCTCTTGAGCCTTATATCCGTCGCTCTTCGAGCTTCGGATACGGTTACATGGACGCCGCTTGGTGGGGTGAGGTGATGTACTTTACGCCCTATGGCACGTCGTAC
>CAYWSV010000219.1:0-4911 GCA_964460155.1 uncultured Oligoflexia bacterium
GTGATCAACCGTGCGCTGGGTGCTGTTGAACGCCAGATATGATTTGTATCGCGCCTGATCACTCGGTTTTATGAAGAAGGAAACAATTCCTGATTTCTTCAGGAGTAACGGCTCGGTGTTGTTCCAGCTTGTGGGTGCGCTTGCAAACAAGACGACGTCGTTTGCCTGCACAGGATCGGCTGGAGTTCTGCGGACCGATGCGTAGAGGTCGAAATTGATGGGGGTATCGGCCTTCAGTGATTCTACCGGGATGGCGATTAGGTCCTCTTCCCGCAAGGAAAAACAATTCACATTGCCGCTCATCGTGTGCCTCCTCTAAGTACTCGCTTTATCGTCATCTTAAAAAAACTCTAAAGCCCCCTTCAGATTTTTGAATTTTTTCCGATTCACCGAGGGTTAGAGGAGGGCATTAAATGTCCGGCGGTATTGAGCTCAGTGAAATGACAGAAGACCTTGTGTTTGATGATCGTCCGGTCAGCAAACCAAAGTCGGCAAATCCGTTGCAACCTGCTCAACAGCCTGCACAAGTCGCGCAACCGGCTCCGCCAGAACAGCATGTGAAAGCGAGCCAGCCCACACAACCTGTTCAGCCTGCTCAACCTGTTCAGCCCGCATCGTCATTCCGACCTGAGCAACCTACGCCACCAAAGCGGGAAGTGGCGCAGCCAGTATTGACAGCAAAAATTCGTCCGCCCGAACCCGATGTTTTCGCATCAGATGCAGCGCTTGCAGTTTCCATTGCACACAATTCAACAGCGCAGGCCGTTCAACAATCTCCTGCTCAGATCACACCGCAAAACACACAAACACCAACGCAGCAAACGCTGACACAACAAACTTCGACGCAACAAGTGCAAGCGCAACAAGTGCTAGCACCACAAGTGCCAGCGCAACAGGTGCCAGCACCACAAGTGCAAGCACAACAAGCTGCTTCAGGCACAGCGCAATTTTCCGGAACACAACAGAGTGTGGTTTCGAATCAAGAGCGCCGGGTCACCCGCTCCGATGCCACAGCTGCTCAAAAGAAAGAAGCTGTTGATCTTTTTGAAACCCTGATTGCCAGTGCATCCAAGGGTGGAGCCAGCGACCTTATTCTCAAGTGTGGTCAGGTCCCCATGTTCCGTTGGAACGGTGAGCTCTTTCCGAGTCGAAATGGCCCGCGGCTTGAAGGTTCGTTTTTGGAAATTCTATCGGCAAGTATTTTGTCCAGAGTCCACTGCGAGAAACTTAATGATCTTCATGATGTTGATTTTAGTTTCCAAAGTACACGGGGCGGAAGAATTCGTGTGAATATTTTCCGTCAGTGTGGTGAAATGGGTTTGGTTGCCCGACTCATTCCCACAGAAATTCCCAATTTCGAAAAGCTTGAACTTGATCAGCAATTAAAACACTTTGTTGAGCACAGGCGCGGACTTGTTCTTGTGACTGGTGCCACGGGCTCAGGAAAATCGACAACATTGGCAGCAATGCTCGACTATATCAACAACACTCGAACGTCACACATCATTACGATCGAGGATCCCATCGAGTTCGTTCATCACGACAAGCGTTCGGTCTTTAATCAGCGCGAGCTCGGTCTTGATACACGGACCTACGCAGATGCGTTGAGAAGCGCTCTTCGGCAGGCACCAGACGTTATACTGGTGGGCGAGCTGCGTGACGCAGAGACAGCCGAAATCGCTTTGCAGGCAGCCGAAACGGGACATCTTGTTTTGAGCACGCTGCACACCAACGATGCTGCCGACTCGATTTTGCGTATTCTCGGAATGGTTGGACAAGAAAAGGAATCGGTTGTTCGGGTGCAGTTGGCTGATTGCTTACGTGGCGTCATCAGTCAGCGCCTTATCAAGAGAGCCGACCGCAACGGGCGTGTTGCAGCACAGGAAGTGATGGTCAACACAGCAACCATCCGCGAGCGCTTGCTTAAAGGCTCGCATCCTTCGATTGTTCGTGACTTTATCGCTCAGGGCGGGAATTATGGTATGCATACCTTCGACCAGCATCTGATTCAGCTCGTCAAATCAGGGGTCGTTGAATATGAGGAGGCTCTGAGGAATGCCAGCAACCGAGATGATTTCATTCTCCGGTTTAGCGGGGTGAGCGATGGGCGCGAAGCATCTTGATGATGAGCCTTCCTCGTCCGGCATTGGACTTGTTCTGAAAGAGACAATTTATCAATCGACCTTCCAATACGAAATTTCGCGTGAAGTCACTCCTTGGGTGCGAACACATTCGGATCAACTGAATGCGTCGAAGCTCCTTATGCGGGCCTTGCCATTGAAGACCCTCATGACTTCGTTGGTCTATGCCGGAATTGTGGCGATGGTGTCGATTTTTGTCTGGCAGGGCTCGTTTTCACCCTTAGCCGTCAGTTGGAATTCGGTGTTTCAAGAGGGCGAGTGGTGGCGAGTGTTCACCGCGCAGTTTCAGCACGCAGATGCAAAACATCTGCTGAATAATTTGCTTCCTTTTTTTGGACTGGGCTGGATCCTTTGGGGCTATTTTGGTTTTTGGGCTTTTCCCATTGTTCCAATTCTCGCAGGCGCTTTTGCAAATCTTGTCGCTGTCTTCACTTATCCACCAGATGTGCGCGTGGCAGGATTGTCGGGCACTGTTTTTGCGATGGCAGGGCTTTGGGCCGCGCTCTATATAAAAAATGATTTTCGATACAGTATAGGCAAGCGTATTCTTCGCACAGGTGGCTTTATTCTTATCCTTTTTTTTCCACTCAGCTGGGAACAAAACGTCAGCGATAGAGTGCACGTTCTTGGTGGCTTGGCCGGATTAGCCGCAGGATTCTTGGGGTGGGGGCGTTTGCGTCCGCACGAAATTACCGCGCGGAATAGCTTCGCAGAAAAGGCCCGAGCTCTGTAAAACGGAACTGCCACCGGAACGATGTTCCGCTGTGTCCGCCCGCAAATTCAGTGAGTAAATGCTCGACATTTTTGTCGCGCAATACCTGACCCATACGCCGATGACCATACTGAGCACTGAATTCGTCTTCAGATCCGCAGTCGAGATGCAACCAGCGGAGTTTCTTCAGAGCATCTGTGTGCTCGGCAATAATGTGGCAAGGATCATGCTTCAGCCATTGCTCCCAGACGTCTTGTCGCAGCGTGCAGGTTTGAGTTTCAAATGGAAGTTGGCACCACACTCCCGTGCGTGCCGGGTCGGGGCTGTAGCAGGTGCCCATGGCAATCGTCATGAGGGTGAGAAAATCTTCTTTGGAACATTTTTCGGGTTTAGGCTGTGCAAAAAAATATTTAAGAAATGCTTCTTCTCCACCATATTTGTTGAGCTTGGCGGCCACTGTTGGAAATGCTCCTGCCATACTCAATTCGAAAGCACTGTCGGCTGCCGAAGCAATGCAATACCCAAAGGTTCCGGGTTTGTGCATCGAGATCATCAACGCGCCATATCCACCACTTGAATGACCGCAAATCACCCGACCATCTTTGTGTCCAACGGTTGGAAACTGCGCGTCGATAAAAGGAACGAGTTCATCGGTGATGTGCTTCATGAACGGACCGCAGACGCTGGAATCGATGAACTGACTGCCACCAAAGCGCGTGGTTGGATCGGGAAAGACGAAAATCGATTCAGGTAGAACATCTTCTTTCATTAGACGCATGAGTTGTGCGCCCAAAGTTTCTCCCAAAAATCCGCTTTCAGACATCAAGCTGCGGCCCGTGCCTAGATATCCGTCCAGCATCCAGATTGTGGGATAACGTTTGTTTTGGGAGAAATTAGGTGGAAGTAAAACGGGTAGAAGCCGTGAGCATGACTCCACCAATGGAAATCCTGCCAAAATTTTTGATTCAAAACGAAGAAAACGAAGATTTTCCTGAAACATGCTGACTCCCGCGCCAGTGGGTTGATGGTCGGCAGTGTTTGCCCGCGTCCTGCCTTTGCAGTTTCCGATCCTCCCCACAAGGGGGATTGGGGCCAACCATGATGCGAAGAAAAACATTGCAGCTTCTGGGCCTATCGAGCAAGGGCCGCGCTGGCGCTCTTGGCTGCAAGTTGCTGTCGGGTGGAGCTCTTCGTTGTTGGGTTCTGGGTGTATTCTTTGCAGCACTTGGTTCGGCGTGCGTGAACCAAGAAACACGCCCGGTGAAAAGGAATCCTGTGGTTGAAAAACCAGCGGCACCGCAGCCGAGTTCAACCCCCAATTGGGCCCAATTTTCACCCAATCAGCTGTACACATCCTTGCGTAAAACACATATCAAGACAAAGGCCATCGACTCGGCAAAACTCTATGATGCCGACAAATGTCTGATTGAAGAAGGAACTCAGATTGCGCTCAAAGAGCCTCCTGGTGTCCCGTCTAACAAGCATTGGAAAGTTGAGTTGCAGCTTCGTCTTCCGGGATGCGCAATTGAATCTGGATATTTGTTTGTTGAGCATTGGAAACAAAGTCCATCGGCGACGGGGCCGTTATCCAACGATGGTTGTGGTCATCCGGCAGATATGGATTTTGATCTTGGACGTCGGCTGGCACAGGAGTCGAGTCGTGTGAATATCGGTGCCTTTACCAGTCGCTGTTATGAATATGCAGGTATTGCGATTGAGAATGTGGGATTGATGCCAAAGGGTGCGGGAGCATGGTCCTCTGCAGGTGTTCCGACTCAGTCGGCTGCAGATTTTGTTCAGGTCGAGAAGAGTTCCATGTCGCAAAATTTCGTCCGCCTGCGCCCCACATCATGGGGCTGTTTGCCCGAGGGAACGATTGTTGTTTGGGACCGCGGGGTGTGTGGATTCAATGCAACTCATGGTCACATCGAAATCGTTGTCAGCCGTAATCAAAGCTCTCCGTCGCAGACCAAGCTCTGTTCCGATGGTTGTCAGACACTGCAGACGTCCTGCTCTATTCAATCCGGAGTGTCTTTTTTCTTTCCCAGAAAAAGATGA